>JBEIVK010000002.1:0-22888 GCA_040373935.1 Alphaproteobacteria bacterium | reverse complement strand
CGGCACGGAGCGAAGCGACCCCCCGGAGAGACGCGGTGCCCGGCCGGAACGGCCGGGCAGGCGCCCGCCACCGCCCGATGAGCCAGCGCGAAACCCGGTTTTAGAAGGGGATGTCGTCGCTGGCAACGGCGCCGCGGGCCTCTGGCTGCCGAAAGAGCGAGAAGAAGGCGCGGGCGTCGGGCCAGCCGACGCGAACGGTGGGCAGCGTGCGCCCCAGGATGAACTGCTCGGCGGCGGTGGGCAGGGCCGCGGGCTCTGCGGCGGGGCGCCAGCGGAGATCCGGGCGGTTGGCGGTGAGCACCTGGCGCGTTGTGGCGAGGAGGAGGGCGTCCTCGGCGGCGGCGCCCAGGACGGCGATGCACGCGCGATCTCGGACAAAGGCGCGGATTGCCGGGCCGAAGCCGAGATCCATCAAGGATGCATCCGGCCGGCGGGCGGCGGGGATGTCCGGATCCGGGGCGAAGGCGAGGACGATGGCGGCGCGACCGGGCGGGTGGCGGGAGATGAGCGACCACAGCTCGGCGACGCGGGGGGCCTGCTCTTTGCCGCGGGGGAAGCCGCGCTCCGGGTCGAACAGCACGCGGGCGCCGAGGCCCATCGGGGTGACTCCGGCCGAGGGCTCCCAGCCGGGGCCGCCGAAGCGCCCGAGGACGTGGCCCAGCTCATCGGCGAGCGCGCGGCCGGCGCGCCGGGCATCGGCGGCGGACCCACCGGGGCGGGCGGCGCGAAGGGTGATGCGCACGCGCGCGCGGCCGGCCGGGGTGAGCACGACCTGCAACGCGGTGGGCGGGCCCTCCCAGATCCACGCCTCCAAGCGCCCCGCGAGCGGGCCGTCGTCGAACACGTTGTCGGCGTCTTCGATGCCCGCGAGGGACAAGTCGCGCGTGCGCTCCACGACCGCGCAGTGGCCTTCGACCGCGCGAGGCAGGCCGGCGACCGGCAGTGGAGCGGAGACCACCCAGAACGGGGGGCCGGGTGGAATCGGGAGAACGGCGGGGCGGCGCGGCATGGATGAGCCCAGCATCACCCGGCCAGAGGCTGGTGAAAAGGCCAGAATCTGTCCTTGACGACGGCCGCCCCCACAAAACCACGAATTCACAGCCGGTGAGGCTGGCTCACGCGCGAGACAGAGTTCTGCGACGCCGCAGCACGAGGCCCCCCGCCGCCGCCACCAGCGCGGCCGCCGCCGGAAGGCCGCCCGCCGCCGCGCACGCGACCGGGGCGCTCTGTCGCTTTCCCCGCCGCTCCCCGCCGGTGTCCGCGCCGCTCCCATCCGCCTCGCCAGACCCGCCGCCGCCGCCGCCCGACGCGCGCACCTCAAGGGCGACCCGCAGCGCGCCGTCCGCGGGCCCGCCACCCCGCGGTGCATCGGCGAACCAGGTGTCGCCGTCCTCGACCAACCCGAAGGTGAGCAGGTGCGTCCCCGCCTCGGCCGGGGCGACGACCCTCACGGGCAGGCGCGTGCGCGCGCCGGGCGGAACGACCGCCTCCACCGTGGCCGCGCGGTCTGGGGCGGGCCAAGCGGCCACAGCCCAAGGGGCCGCGACGTCCCGCGGCAGGGGCGCGAGGAAGGTCTGCCCCGGGGTCCAGGCGGAGGAGCCGACGTTTTCCAGCTCAAACCAGCCGGCAACCTCTTCGCCGGGCGCCACGGGCCGCGCCGCCGACACGTCGGAGGGCAAGGAGGCGGCGAGCAGAAGTGCGGCGAAGGGCGGATCCGGGGGGACCAGCGCCGCGTCCACGGCGGCCCACAGCGCGGGATCTCCCTCGTCGTAGCCGAGGGCCCAGAAGCCCGTTCCCCCAAGGCCGCGCTCGTGAACGGCCCAGGCGATCTTGATGCCGAGGGATTCGGCGTCGTCGTACCAGACCTGGCGCACGCCGTCCGGCGCGTACCAGGGAGATGCGCCGACGTCGTCCCAACGCCGCCCGTGCACGGCGGCCCCCGCCACCGCCTCGCCGTAGAGCACGCTGCCCTCGCTGTCCAGCGTGTCGGCGGGGATGTCGTCCGCGTCGGCCACGCGCCACTGATGCCCGTACAGCGGCAGTCCGAGCCAGACCTTGCTGAGATCGGCCCCTTTGTCTTCGTAGTCGTCGACGCCCCACTCCAGGCTGATCCATCCCCAGTGGCCGCCTTCCCACAAGGTCGACACGGGCCCGGCGTCTCCCCAACCGCCGTGGAGATCGTAGCCCATGATGAACAGACCATCCGAGATGCGGCTCAGGGCCGCGTAGTCCCAGGCGTCGTCCCAATCCACGGTCGGGGTGGCGAAGGTGACCTCCGGCACGCGCGCCTTGAGCTCCTCGGCGAAGAGCACGAGCTCCTCGCGCAGATCGCCGGGCACGATCTCAAAGTCGACGTTCACGCCATCGGCGCCGTAGGCGTCCACCTGCCGGCCCAAGGCCTCCACGAGCGCGGCCCGGCGCGTCGTGCTCGTGAGGACGGACCGCTGGACGTCCTCGTCGAAGGCGGTGACGCAGAGGTGGACCTTCACGCCGTGCGCGGCCGCCTGCTCCACCGCGCCTGCCGCGCGCCCGGTCCAGCGCGAGGTGTTGTTGAGGCTCCCGTCGCTGTTGACGCCGACGCTGAAGATGGCGAGGTGGGTGATCTCCTCCCAGGGCACCGCGCCGGGGAAGTCCTCCCAGTAGGGCAGATAGCCGTACACGACAGGCTCGGCGGCCTGGGCGGCCCCAGCAAGAATGGCGGCGAGCAGCACCCCACACCCCCTTCCCTGCGGCCTATCCCGCCAGGCGCACCCACAAACCATCCGCCGGCCGCACCGTGATGCCGACGACGAGACGCGCCGCAGCCGGCCCCGCCGGCTCCAGCCTCCAGCGGCGCACGAAGGCGGCCAGCACCAACGCCGCCTCCATGCGCGCGAAGTGCAGCCCCACGCAGACCCGCGGGCCTCCGCCAAAGGGGAAGTACGCGAAGCGCGGCTGGCCGTCCAGCTCGTTGCTGCGCCAGCGCCCCGGCCGAAAAGCAAGTGGCGCCCGCCACCACCGCGGATCGCGGTGAACGACCCAGGGCGACGCGAGCACCTCGGCGCCCGCGGGCACCGCGCGCCCCCCGAAGGTGGCCGGCTCCAGGAGGTCCCGCCCCAGCATCCACGCCGGCGGGTACAGGCGCAGCGTCTCCTTGAGGACGGAGTCCAGCACGGGCAAGTGCGGGAGGTCCGCCGCCTTGGCGTCCCGGCCGCCCAGCACCGTGTCCAGCTCTGCGCGCAGCTCGTCATAGACGGCGGGGTGCCGAGACAGGAGCCACACGGCGAAGGACAACGCCAGCGCGGTGGTCTCGTGCCCTGCGAGGAAGACGGTCATCACCTCGTCGCGCACCTCTGCGTCGTCCAGGCCGCCCCCGCCGTCCTCGTCGCGGCCGCCGAGCAGGCGGGCCAGCAGGTCGTCCCCGCCCACCCGCGCGCGCCCCCGCGCGATGACCTCGGCCAACATCGCGTCCAGCGCGTCCCGTGCGGCGACGGCCCGGGCACGCCCCGGGGTCCAGACGGAGGGCGGCAGCAGACTCCGAAGCTCGTTCGCGTCTTTTTGGACTTCGGACATGATCGTTTCGACGCGCGCGCTGATGCGCTCCACCGCCGCGGGTGGCTCGGTCCCGAACAGCGTCTGGGCCACAATCCGCAGGGTGACCGCCGAAAACAGGCGGTGCACCTCCACCTCACCCGGGGCGAGACCGGCAGCGGCCTCCGCCGCCTGCGCCACCATCGCGTCACCCCAGCGCGCCACGTCTCCGGGCTGAAAAGAAGGCGCGGCGATGCGGCGGTGCCGGCGCCAGCGCTCCCCCTCGGCCGTGAGCATGCCGTCGCCCAACAGCCAGCGGAGCCGGCGGGTCATCTCGTCCTTCAGAACGGCATTGCGGCGGTCGACGAGCAGGTGTTCGATGTCGTGCGGGTGGGAGACGAGCACGGTGTGCACCGGCCCCAGCGGCATGTACACGACGTCGCCGAAGCGCCGCGCGAGCTCCACGGACCGGCCCAGCGGGTCCGCCGAGAACAGCGGGAAGTCCCCCAGCGGGCCCCACAGCGGCGGATGCGGCAGCGCGCGCAACGACGCCACATCGGACACAGGCGGGGGAAGCATCGCCGCACCTCGGCCCGGGCAAGCCCCCGGGGCCAAAGGGGAATAGCCGATCGCAGAGGGGGGAGCATGGCCATGCGTGGCAAGGTGGTGTGGATCACCGGTGGATCGAGCGGCATCGGGGAGGCGCTCGCCCGGCGCCTGCTCGGCGCGGGGGCTCGGGTCATCGTCACCGCGCGGCGGACCGCCCGGCTCGAAGCGCTGCGCGACACCGCGTCCGACCCTGGCTCCGTGGCGGTGGTGCCCGGCGATCTCCTGGATCTCGCCGGCATTCCGGCGCTCGCAAGCCGCGCCGAGGCCGCCTTCGGGCGCATCGATGTGCTGGTCAACAACGCGGGGCGGGTTCAGCGGGGGTGGGCCCGAGAGACGGCCTTGCCCGTCGTGCGCGAGCTGATGGACCTCAACTTCCTCGCGCCGGTCGCGCTCACCCAGGCCGTGCTCCCGCCCATGCTGGCGCGTCGGGACGGCCACATCGTCAACATCTCGTCGGTGGTGGGCTACGTCGCCACGCCCAAACGCAGCGCATACGCGGCGTCGAAACACGCGTTACAAGGCTACTCCAACGCGCTGCGAGCGGAGCTGCACGGCACCGGGGTCTCCGTGTCCGTGGTCTGCCCCGGCTACGTGCGCACCGAGGCGAGCGTCTCCGCGGCCACCGCGTCTGGCCTCGCGCAGGGCCACATGGACGCCTCCCACGAAAAGGGCATGTCCCCCGACGTGTTCGCCGGCCGGCTCCTCCGCGTCCTCGAGCGCCGGCCCCGAGAGGCGTGGATTGGCGGCCCGGAGGTGTGGTCGATCTGGCTCGCCCGGCTCTTCCCCGGGCTGCTGGCCCGTGTCGTCCATCGCGCGATTCCAGGCTGAGAGGCTCCCCTCACAACCAACGTCTCCGGGGTGCGCATTGGGGGGCGGGGGCCAATGGGGCCCCCGCAACGCCCCCGGGCCTCCCGCCGGCCGGCTTGCCGCGCCCCAGCCAAAACCGCCTGTGAGGCCAGCCTCACACCACTCAAAAGCTCGGCGCCGCGGGGCGCGGGGCCGACCCGGGCAACACTGTCCCAGGCGGGAGGCAGAGCGGGTGACGGTCCGCCACGCGGTCGAAGGGCAGATTGACCTGCGCGCCGATGTCTGCCGCCGCGCGCTCCGGGGGCCCGATGCGGAAGCGGAACGAGGCCGCGCGGTCTCCCTGGGTGGCCTCCACGACATCGGCCGAGACGGTCGCCTGCCACGCGACGCTGAGCTTGGGGTGCGTGAGCTCAGCGCAGGCCGCGTCCCCCGCGAACATCCGGCCGTCGGGGCAGAAGATGAGACAGAGCCGCCCGTCCGGGAAGCCAGGGCCAGAGCCGTACCACGCGCCGTGATGGGGGGCGGTGGGCGGCGGAGGCTCGGCCACGGGCGGCGCCTTGGGGCAGGCCAGGAGCAGCAGGAGGGGCGAGAGGCGAAGGGCGGCGCGCATGGCCCCAGCTTAGCCCGGAAGCAGCAGGGCGAGGCAGGTCAGCGACCCATCGGCCTTGCGCAGCTCGTCCATCGGCAGCTCGACCACGGAGAGCCCCTCGCCTTCGATCAGGCGGCGCACCCGCGGATAGCCGGCGGCCACCAACACGGTGTCTCCCACGCCCAGCGCGTTCGCGGCGTAGGCGTCCGCGCCGTCCACCACCCGCACCTCTTCCCGCGCGAAGGGCGAGAAGGGCATCGTGTCGGCCAACAGAATAAATCCCGGGTGAGGCTGACTCACGCCGCATTTGAGGTGAAGCTGGCCCGGTGGAAGCGGCACCTCCCGCACCGTGTAGCCCGGCGGCACGGTGCGCCGCAGCGCGTCTGCCCCGGAGGCCGAGGTGCGGGGGCCCACGCCGACGTACACCGTCCGGCCGACCACCAGCACATCTCCGCCGTCCACCGTGCCGTCGCCGGCCAACGGGACGGTGGACATCCAGCGCTTGAGCGCCGCGTGCACCACCGCGGCCTCGGCCCGCCGCGTGGGCGCGCCCGTGCGCAACAGGATGGCGGAGCGCCCGACGACCGCTGCGTGGTCCTCCACGAAGCAGCCATCCGGGTGGTCCTCCGCGCTGGCCAGCTCCTCCACCGTGACGCCGAGGGACCGCAGCGCGCCGACGACCCCGGCGTGCTGGTGGCGGGCGCGTTCGGGATCCAAGGCGGCCCCCGCCGGCCCCAGAAAGCCGTTCAGTGCCGCGACGAAGCGCGGGCCGGGGGGGCGGACGAGGGCGCGGAGCTTGGGCATGGGCAGAGGGCGCGACGCAGTGGGTTAGCGCCCTCCCATGTACCCCTCTCTCCGCGACTTCGTCGCTGCCCTGGACGCCCGGGGCGAGCTCCTTCGCATCAAAGACCGCGTGGATCCCGTGTTGGAGATCGCGGCGATCGTCGATCAGGAGAGCCGCGCTCCGGCGCCGCGCCCGGGGATGGGCGGCCGCAAGAACGACGCGCTGGCCCACGGGCTCGGCGGGCGCGCGCTGCTCTTCGAGAACGTCGCCGGCAGCGACATCCCGGTGCTCATCAACGCCTTTGGGTCCTACTCCCGCATGGAGCTGGCCCTCGGCTGTCACGAGGCGGGGCACACCCCCGGCGGGTTCGACGCCTTGGCCGCCCGCATCTCCGCGCTCACCCGTCCGGTGCCGCCGCGCACCGTGGGCGAGCTTTGGGAGCGCGGCAAGGAGATCCTCCCGCTGCTCCGCGTGCCTCCGCGCACCGTCAAGCGCGGCGCCTGCCAGGAGCGGGTCCTCACCGGCGACGCGGTAGACCTGACAACCCTGCCGGTCCTGCGCTGCTGGCCGCACGATGGTGACTTCGCCGCCCTGGGCTACCCGCCTGGCCTCAACGACGCCGTGCCCGGGCTCGGCCACCCGGGCATCCCCGCCGCCGACTGGGAGGCCCGCCACCGGGGCCGCTACATCACGCTGGCCGGCATCCACACCATCCACGCCAAAGACCGCGACGACCCCCGGCCGCCCTCGCACAACATCGGGATGTACCGGGTGCAGGTGCTCGGCAAGAACCGCCTCGCGATGCACTGGCACGTCCACCACGACGGCGCGGCCCACTGGCGAAGCTGGAAGGCTCTGGGCGAGCCGATGCCGGTCGCCATCGTGCTCGGGGGCGAGAGCGTGCTGCCCTACGCGGCCACGTGCCCGCTGCCTCCCGGCATCTCCGAGCTGCTGATGGCAGGCTTCCTGAACGGTGCCAAGGGCATTCCCCTCGTGCGCGCACAGACGGTGCCGCTGCGGGTGCCCGCCAACGCCGAGATCGTCATCGAAGGGTACGTCTCGCACGAGGCCGGGCCCATCGGCTGGGACCCGCGCCGCCCCGACGCCGGCCCGCTCGGCCCCGGCGCCGTGTTCGAGGGGCCGTTCGGGGACCACACCGGCTTCTACTCCATGCCGGACCGCTACCCCGTCGTCACGGTGACGGCAGTGACGATGCGCGAAAAGCCGATGTATCCCACCACCATCGTCGGCCTGCCGCCCCAGGAGGACTACTGGCTGGGCAAGGCGACCGAGCGGGTGATGGGCGCGCTGCTCAAGGTCGTCATCCACGACGTCGTCGACTACGACCTGCCGATGTTCGGCGCCTTCCACAACAACGCGTCGGTGCGCATCCACAAGGCCTACCCGCTGCAGGCACGGCGGCTGATGCACGCGATCTGGGGCACCGGCCAGATGGCCTGGACGAAATCCGTGTTTGTCGTCACCGAAGAGGTGGACGTCCACGACCCGGCGGCGGTCCTCGAGGCCGTCGCGCGGCGCTGCCGCCCGTCGCGCGACCTCGAGCGCGTGCTCGGCCCGGTGGACATCCTGGACCACGCGGCCCCGGCCGTGGGTGCGGCGCACAAGCTCGGGTTCGACGCGACGCCGCGTTGGGCGGGGGAGGCGGCGAATGGCGTGCCTGCCCCCGCTGCCGACGACGAGCGGCGCCTCGCCACCGCGTCCGACGCCGGGCCGCACCTCGCCCGGCTGCGGCGCCTGGCCGGCGTGTGTGACGCCGCGGTGCCCATTCCGGGCTGGGTGTTCTTGCGCGCAGACCGCGGCTACGACGAGCCCGACCGGGTGGGCCTGGGCGCCCGGGTGCGCGATGCCGCCCTGGCGCTGGACCCGGCGGCAGACGGCGCCGGCGCGCTGCCGTACCTGGTGGTGGTTGGCCGCGACGTTCGGCTGGAGGATGCGGTCGAGCCGTTCTTCCATTGGCTCGCAAACGCAGACTTCGGGCGAGACCTCGCGCTGCGCGGGGACCGCGCGGGCTTCGACGCGACGCCCCGCACGCCCAGCGACGCGACGCCCGGCTGGGACGTCCGCCCGTGGCCGCCCGTGGTCGCCCACTCCACCGAGCAGCGCGGGCTGGCCCTGGCGCGCCGCCGGGGCTGGGGCCTGGCGGGAGACGAATCCCTGCCGGACCTCCCCACAGAGGAGACCCCACGCTGACCGCACTGCCTCCCCCACCGGCCGCCCGCGCGGGGGCCGGCGGGGCGCTCAGTGGCTGCCGGCGCTCATGTAGAGCATCCCGAGAAAGCCGATCCCAACGGCGAAACCAAAGATCCACGCGAACAACCCGGGGTGCTTGGACAGCGGGTCGGTGAAGGTGCGCGGGTCCTGGGATGCCATGGTCTCTCCATGAGGGGCGGCGGCCTTAACCGCCCGTGGGGCGGCCCACAAGGCAGGCGCCCGGCGTGGGCCGAATCGCACAGCGGGCGGCGCGTCAGCGCCCACCGCAGCGTGTGCAGGTCGTGGCTTCGGGCAGCGCGACCCGCCGACGCGGGTCGATCTCGCCGCCGCAGACCGCACACACGCCGAACGCGCCGCGGTCCATGCGCGCGAGCGCGTCTTCGAGAGACTGGATCCGCGCCCGCCCGGCCTCGTCGAGGACCTCCAGCACCGCGTCGTTCTCGGTCTCGGTGGCGCGATCGGCGAAGTCTACGGGCAGGTCCCGGTCGGCGTTGCGGAGATGGGCCGCGACGCGGGCGTGGCGGTCGCGAAGAGCGTGGAGCTCGGCTTCGAGGTGCTGGCGAAGGTCGCTGGACATGGTGCCTCCCCGCGCTTTTCCATCAAGAAGCGTGCCAGGGGCCGCCCCCGCGCGGACGGTCGGAGGGACGCATGCAAATGTCGGGTCAAAGCGCAAGCGCAAGGCGCGCCTTCGCTTGACCGAGCCCCCCGCCTGCGGCTATTCCCCTCCCTCACGTCCCGAGTTCGCGCTGGAGATCCGATGTCCCGATGGCTCGTCACCCAGGGAGACCGCCAGTTCTCCGCGGCAGACCTCGCCGAGCTGAAGGGCCTCGCCACACAGGGCAAGCTCGGCGCGGGTGACATGATCCAGCCGCCGGGCGCGAGCGACTGGCTCTACGCCTCCGAGCTGCCCGAGCTGCAGGGCGTGCTCAAGCGCGCGCGCCCCGACGACGACGACCTCCCGGCTCGCAAAGGCCTCCCCGTTGCGCCCTTCGCCGTGGTGGCCGCCCTGGTCATCGCCGGGGCAGGCTGGTTCGGCTGGCGCTCCTTTGTCCAGATCCAGTCTTCCTCCCTGGAGATCCTGGGCGAAGACGGCCTTGCCCTCACGGAGATGCTCGTCACCGGCGACCCGGCCCCGCTCTACGCGGCCCCCGAGGTGGGCGGCGCGCCGGCCGGCCAGCTCTCCAAGAACGAAAAGGTGCAGCTCCTCGCCAAGCGCGGCCCGATGTACCAAGTCAAGGACACGACGGGGCGAGAGGGCTGGGTCACGGCCGAGAGCGTGATTCCCGGGTACTTTTTCGCAGACCAGAAGGTGCGCGAAGACTACGACCCGGTCTACAACCCGGATCGCTACCTCGTCGTCAAGAACGCCTCCTGGATGCAGCTCCCCGACGACGAAAAGAAGAACGTGACCGTCTTCTCGTTCCTCCTGCAGAACAAGTCCAAGTTTGAGATGACGGACATCGTCGTCCGCGCCACCATCCGCGACAAGAACGACAAGGTCCTGGAGCAGAAGGAGATCACGCTCGACGGCGGCGTGGCGCGCTACAGCGGGGCCATGGTCGGCACCCTCCAGCCCGACCCGAAGGACAAGGCCGGCACCTCCCGCCTGATGACCTCCGACGCCTTCAACGCCCTCCTCAAGACGGATCCGGACTTGCAGCTGCGCTGGTCGGACGGCATCGAGGTGCCGATGACGGGCGGGGACTTCCACGAGGCCACCATCGACATCGTGCAGGTCCGCGCGGTCGCCCGCAAGCTCGAGTAAGCCGGTGCGCCCCAGCTTTGTCGCCCTGGTGGTGCCCGACGTGGCGGCGTCCGCGCGCTTCTGCGCAGAGGGTCTGGGCCTGGAGCCCGGGAAGGCAGGCGCCGAATGGGCCTTCTTCCGATTCGGGAGCCTTCAGCTCGCGGTGTGGAGCGTCGCGGCGTGGCGCGCCGAGACGGGCCTGGAGTCGCCACCGCCGCCGGGAGCGGTGAGCCTGTCGGTCAACCATGCCGGCCCCGCCGCCTGGGAGGCGGCCATCACCCGGGCCACCCGCGCGGGGGCCACGCTCCTGCGCCGCGCGCCCGCGAGCGGCCCGTTCCCGCCGCGGGCCTGGCTGCGATGCCCCGCCGGGCATCTCTGGGAGTTGGCGTGTGAGCCTGGTTCTCCAGGCCCCGCCCCTGCCTGACGCGGCTCAGCCGCCGGTGTCGCCCACGGCGCCGCTGTCTCCGGCGGCCGGCGCCGGGCTGTCGAACACGAAGGCCGCGACCCCCTCCACCTCAAAAGTGATGGAGATCTGCGTGCAGCGGCCGTCCGGGCCGGGCGCGAGATCCGCCGCGCCGTAGAGCAGCGTCTCCAGCACACCCGCCAAGGCTGGGTCCACGTTCTCGATGAGCGCGACCTCGATGAGCGAGGCGATGTCGATGGCCCCCGCCATCTGCCCGGTGAACGAGCCGTCCTCCGCCCACACCGCGCGGAACGCGCCGTCCTGGGCCACGAAGTCCAGCGACGCGTTGAGGATGTCCACCGGGATGACGATGGTGAGCGGCCGCGCCTCGATGGTCCCGCCGACGAGAGCGGCATCCGCGACGCGCACGGGGGCCACGGACGGATCCCGGTCGAAGGTCTGGCCGGACACCGGGAGGTTGTCCGGGCCGAGGTCTGGTGCGCCCATCGCCCGCGACACCGCGAAGTCGACGCAGGTGTCGTCGGTGCGGCTGTCGAGCTCGTCCATCTCGACCAGGATGAGCAGCTCACCGGACGAGATGGCGGCGGCGATGAGCCCCTCGACCGCCGCCGCCTCGGTGAGCTCGAGCGCCGGGATGAGCCGCGCGAACGCGTTGTCGACGCCGCCGTTGCCCGCCGCGTCGGTGTAGTCGGCGATGCCGCAGCCCGCATCGGACGCGCCGTCGATGGTCTGCAGCCCGTCGAGGTCGAAGCCCTCGGACATCCCGCCCGTCGCACGGGCGAAGCGCAGGCTGGTGACGAGCCCGACCTGCTGCCCGCCCTCGGCATCGCACTCTCCGGGCGGGGCATCGCCCGGAGCCCCCCTCCCGCCCGTGCCGGCGCCCCGCCCGCCGCCCGCGCCGGCCGCCATGGCCACCACCCCGAGAAGCAGCGCGCGCATCATGCGTCCAGGGCCGACAAGCCCGCGGTGACCCGCGCGTCGCCGGCCCCGAAGGACGTGACGCTGGAGCCGAGCGCCCGCAGAATGCTGAAATGAACCTTGGACGCGCTCTCTCCCGAGAGCGAGCGCGCGTGGAAGCCCGTGCGCAGCGCGCCGCAGCAGGAGCCGGCCAGCACCAGGGGGATGTCGCCGATGCTGTGGGTGCGCCCCAGGCTCACTTCCGAGGTGGCCATGAGGACCATGTGGTCCAGGACCGTGCCGTCGCCCTCGGGGATGCTGTCGAGGCGGGCGATGAGATAGGCCAGCTCTTCCATCACCTGCACGGTGACCTCGTGCACCTCGGGCTGGCTGCCCGGCTCGTTGTGCGTGAGGAGGTGGTGCCCCGTGGACGCGCCCGGGAACAGCACATCCGACACGGGCTCGGTGAAGAAGTGGGCGAACACGCGGGTCTGGTCGCAGGCGAAGGCCATCGCGAGCAAGTCCGCGTGGGCCCGGTGCACGGCCGAGAGCTGCGGCCGGCCGTCGACGTCCGGGTAGGCCTCCAGCGGGGCCCCCGGGCGGCTGCAAGAGGCGAGGTCCGGCGGGTCTTCTTGCAGCCGCGCGAGCCGCTGCTCCAGCTGGCGAATGCCGTCGAGGTGGTCGTCCAGCCGCACTTGGTCTGCCGCGCCCAGCCGCCCACGCACCCGCGCCGCGTCGTCCATCACGACGTCCAACACGCTGCGCCGCAGGCCGAGCGTCGGGTCCACCACGCCGCCCTCGCCGGGCTCGCGGAAGCCGGCGCCAAAGATGCGCTCGAACAGCTCGTAGGGCGAGGAGATGGCCGGGTTGCGGCTGTTCGGGCCGTTGTAGGACAGCCCGAGCACGTTGGACGCCGCCGTCTGGATGCTCGGATAAACGGTTTCCCGGCCGATCTCGGCGGCGATGACTTGGTCGATGGACGGCAGGGAGAAGGTGCTGTCGGTGCCGTCGGTGGGCGCGGCCCCGGAGAGCACGCCCGCCGCCCCCGAGCCGTGCGGATGCACGTTCGGCACCTTGACGTTGAGCCCCGTGAGCACCGCGACCTTCTGGCGGACGGGCGCGAGGGGCGCCAGCTGGTCTGACAAGGTGAAGTCGGGGCCCTCGTCCGGCGGGACCCAGCGCTCGGGGATGTTGCCGTTGCCCCAGAAGAACAGCCCGAAGCGCCGCGGGATGGGCCCGCCGCAGGCCCAGGCCGTGCCGGAGGTGTTGAAGAAGGCCTCGAGCGGCGGCAAGGCGACGCTCATGGCGGCGCCCCGCAACATCCCGCGAAGGAGGGCCCGGCGGTTCAGCGGACGCATGGCTACTCCACCTCCGCGGCGCGGCGGAAGCTGGGCGAGAGGGCGATGTGGCGGAGCAAGGAGCGGAGGCTGCGCCCATCCGCGTCGAAGCGGGCGGCCAACCACTCGACCCAGGCAGCCTCGCCGTCCCCCGGGCGGTGCCCGTTGGCGTAGGCGAAGACCGTCTCGGCGAGGCAGGGGGAGAGCTGCCGGTGCCCGGCGACCGCCGCCGCGAGCCCGGCCGGGCCCGTGAAGGCCACGCCGTCCAGCTCGCCGGAGGGGTCGATCGTCGCGCCGTTTTCGCTGACCCGCCAGCCGCCGATGGCGTCGAAGTTCTCAAAGCCCAGGCCCACCGGGTCCATGATGCGGTGGCAGCCCGCACAGGACGGGTCTTCGAGGTGCACCGCGATGCGCTCCCGCATCGTCGGCGCATCCGCCGAGGGCTCCGGGATGGAGGTGTTCACGTCTGCCGGCGGCGCGGGGATGCCTTGGCAGAGCAGCTCGTGACGGACGAAGAGCCCGCGCAGCGTCGGGGACGACAGGGTGCTGTGCGCGTTGAGCCCGAGGAAGCTCACCTGGCCAAAGTAGCCGATGCGCCCGCCATCCTCCGGGAGCTCCACCGCACCGAAGCCCTCGCGGACCGGGGCGGCGACCCCGTAGATCGACGCGAGCTTCCGGTCCACGAAGGTTCGGCGCCGCGTGAAGAGGGTGTCCCACGGCGCATCTTCGGTAAAGACGACGTCCTCGACGTTGAGCAGCGTCTCTTCGCGGGCCGAGGCCGCGACCGTCTCGTCGAAGTGCGGGAAGAGCCACGGGTCGAAGACGATGAGATCCAACTCGTGCAGGTTGAAGAGCTCCGACGCGAGGTTGCGCACGCCGGCGCGCGCGCGCGGGTCTGCGAGGAGGCGGTCCACCTCGGCGGTGAGGGTGGCGTCGTCGTGCAGCAGCCCCGCCTCGGCGGCGTCGAGGAGCGCGTCGTCGGGGATGGAGTCCCAGAAGAAAAAGCTCAGCCGAGAGGCCATCTCCCAGTCCGTGTAGATGCGGGCGCCGGAGCCGTCCGGCTCGCCCAGCTCGAACCGGAACAAAAAGCTGGGCGCCTGGAGCATCGCGGACAACGGGTACACCAGCCCGGCGTGAAAGTCGCCCTCCACCGCGGCGCCCGCCCCGGCGAGCCCGACGAGGGCGTCCAGCTCATCGGCGGTGAGGGGCCGACGCCACGCCCGCCGGCCCAGCGCGCCCAAGGCCTCCGCGGCGCACGCGGCGTCCACCGCGCCCACCGGCGTGCACGGGACCACCCGCGCGCGCAGGTCTGCGTCGTCCATGACTTGCGCGGCGATGGCCAGCGCCGCCTGCTCGTACAGCTCCACGCCGAGCGGCGAGATGGTGGTCGTGGCGGACCCCACGGCGAAGAGCCCACCCACCTCCTCGTCGGGCTCCAGGCGGGCCGGGACGTAGACCTCGGGGCCGAAGAGGTCGCGGATGACCGAGCGGTACTGGTGCTGGGTGAGCCGCCGCACCACGGGCGGCGCGGGCGCGGCCTCCGGCGGCGGGCCGGGGTCCACCACCGTGTCGTCCTGCGGGGCCTTGCCGGCCGGGGCGCCGGGGCCCGCGCATGCGGCCCACAGCGGGAGGAGGACCAGGCGCATGGGCATCACCACCGGAGAGAGAACCAACCACCCGTGCTGAACGCATCGTAAGGATATCCCCAGGCGTCGGGGAAGTGGTCGCAATAGTAGGTGGGCGGCCCGCACCACCCGGCCGCGAGCCCGATGGACAGCGAGTTTGTCGGGGTGGCCAGGTCGTCGGTGGGCAGGCTCAGGATGACGCTGTTGGCGTCCGGGAACCGCGCGGTGAGCGACCCGATGCGCTGGAAGCCCGACGCGGTGTAGCCCTGCAGCGTCCCGACGCCGGACTGCAGCACGAGCCGGTAGTACGAATACGGGGCGCCCGCGGAGGTGCCCCAGGCCTCGATGAACAAGGTCGCCGGGTCCACCGGCACCGCGCTCTCCAGCCACAGCTCCAAGTTCCCGTTGAACACGCGGGAGCGGGCGTTCACAAAGTCGAAGCCGTAGCCGTTGAGGGCATCGCCGGTGGCGTCGTTGCGCAAGGCCAAGGTCGACCACGGCGGCTCGCCGAGCGTGACGGAGGCCCGCGCGGTGTAGCTGTGCGTGTTGTCCGTGAGGCTGAGCAGCAGCTCGACCACGTCGCCCGGCGACGCGCCGGCATCGACCTGGAGGGTGAAGTCGTCGTCCCGCGCGACGCCCACCGCCATCGTGCCGAAGTAGCCCTCCCCCGCGACGACGCTGGCCGGCCCGGACACCACCGACAGCACGGCCTCCACCGGCCCCGTGCTGCCCAGGCTCCCCACGTTGGCGAGCTCGATCTCCAGGGCGGCCGACTCCCCGGCGTCCAGCAGGCCGTCGCCGCCGCTGTCGTCCACGGCGATGGAGACGGTGCGGAAGACCGGCCAGGGCACCGGGATGTCGAGCGTGCTCTCCCAGCTCTCGAGGCCGTCGTCCAGCACCAGCGAGAAGCGGGCCGGCGTCGCGTCGTCTTGGCCGGCGCCGACCGTGACGAGCGGGCCGCTGAGCCAACGCGTCTCGCCCGGCGTCCAGAGGTCGGCGTCGAAGGTGACCGCCGGATTGTCCACGGTGATGTCCGGGTCTGCCGAGCTGAGCGTGGCAGAGACCGGACCGGTGGTGGCGGAGCCGTCGTTGCGGAGGAGGATCTCGAGCGGCCGCCCGACATCCCCCGGGGCAAGGCTCGACGGCGCCGTCGCGATCACCGCCGGGATGGGCGGCTCCGGCGCGTAGGCCAGCGCGGCGAGCCCCCCGGCGAACGCCGCGCTGCGCGTGGCGGCCGTGCTCTCCCCGCCAAAGTCGATGGTGAAGGCGTCCAAGGTGCCGAAGCTGTTGCTCTCGACCCGCGCGAACCAGCGGGCATCGCCCGGGCCCGGCGGAAGGAGGTCTCGCAGGTCCGTGATGTCCACGCTGAGCGTGTAGGTGCCGGCGACGAGGTTCTCGGCGGAGACCGTCCGCTCCACCACCGGCGCGGCGGGATCCCCGACCCCAACGACGACCTCGGTGAAGGCGTCTCCGAGGAGGGTGAGGTCCACGCTCGCGAAGGAGCGCTGCCCCACGACCATCTCCAGCGGGAAGGACCAGGTGTCGGTGCCGTCGGTGAGGGACACTTCGAGCGGCAGCAGCGAATGGTCCGGCCAGGACGGGTCGATGTCAACGGAAAAATCCGCCTGCCCCGTCCCTTCTGCCGCGATGTCCGCCACCGGGACCGTCTCCGTGGCCGCGCTCGCGCCGCCCTCCGGGAAGACCAGCGTGGCCTCCAGGTTGGTGGCCGGAGCCGCCGTACCGTTGACCAGGACGACCGTCAGGTTGGCCGACTCGCCGGGATGCACCGGGTCCGGCAGCCACAGCAGGCTCGCCTGGAGGTCTGCCGCGAGCGCGCGCACCGTCACGTCGTCGATGGCCCAGTCGTCCGCCGCGGTGCCCCGGTACTTCCAGCCGAGGTACACCACCGGCTCGCCGGCCCACGCGCTCAGATCGTAGGCCTTTGACCGGCCCCAGGCCCCCGACACCGGCGCGGGAAGCGCGGCCTCCACCGGCACGAAGGTGCCCATCGACGGGTCCCGCTCCGAGGTGGAGATGTAGAGCCCGTGCTCTTCCATGCCGTCCACCGAGGCGCCGTACTCCATCCAATGCACCATCGCGGCGGGCAAGGTGCTGAAGTCGAGCGGCGGTGAGACCAGCCAATCGACAAGCTCGCCTGCCGCTTCCGGCCCGCGCGGATGCACGACGGACCACTGCCCGCTCGACGCACGGCCGCTGGAGAGCTGGAACGGGTAGCCGTTGAAGGCCTCCGAGGGCGCCCACCAGTCGAGAGAGAGCAGGCTCGTCTCGCCTTCGCCCAGCTCGAAGTCCTCGACGAACGGCAAGGACTGGGCCAGCGGGCCGACGTCGAGGCGGTGGTACGTGGACGGCGCGCCGTCCGGGCCCACCGTGACCCCCGCCGGGCTGCCGGCGTCCGTGGCGCGGAGGTAGTACTCCACCCCGGGCGCGGTGACCGCGGGCAACGCGACGGACCACGCGCCGTCCGCCTCGGCCATCGGCAGCATCTCCCAAAAACTGCCGCCCGCCGGCCGGTAAAACACGACCACTTCGGCCACGCCATCCGGGTCCGTGGCGGTGGCGCCGAGCACCGGCGCATCGCCCTCGAAAAACGGCCCGGCCGGCGGGGTGTGCTCCAGGGAGGGGCCCTCGATCACCGGCAGGGCGCCCGTGTCGCCCCCCTTGTCCGAGCAGGCGGGCAGCGCCCCGGCGACGACGAGCAGGCTGAGGAGGGCCCAGTGGCGATTCACGGCAGCACCGCGCAGCTTTCGGAGGAAGAATCAACCAGGACCGGCGCCGGCACCGGCCCGCGCGCCGCCGCACCCGGCGCCGGTGGCCCGCTCGCCTCGTCGGTGATGTAGACCCAGCAGTACGTGATGCACTGGTTGGTGACGACCTGACCGCCATCCTGGACCGGGATGCAGTCAAACCCGGCGGGGCAGTCGGCCGAGCGCTCGCAGGTCACGCCGCAGAAGCTGCCGTATTGCCCGAAGGACAAGCAGCGATTGCCGTTGCCTCCGCAGTCGGTGTCGTCGCGGCAGTCCCCGCAATAATAGCCGCTCGCCTCATAGCAATCGCCGGAGGCGACGTCGCAGAACTCCTTGAAGTCGCAGTCGAGCGTCGTCGTGCGACAGGCCTTGGCCGTGCAGGTGCCGTCCGTGCAGGTGTCGCCGGGGTAGCAGTCCGACTCGACCGCGCAGCCGCCTTCACACTCGCCATCGACGCAGTGCGCCTCCATGCCGCAATCCGCCGAGGACGAGCACGCGCGCGACTTGCACACGCCCTCGACACAGCTCTCGCCGAAGCCAGTGCAGGGGACGGTGTCGGAGCACTCGGCCGCCTCCTGCGCGCAGCCCCCGAGCAGGAGAAAACCAACGAAGAGCGTGCGGATCATTCGGCGGCGGCCTCGTCGGAGCGCGTCGCGGAGCGGGCGAGCACCCGGTAGGTGGCGGTGATGTAGTGCTCGCTCGGCGGCACCTGGACCGACGTGAACACGATCGCGTTCTTTTCGGGGGAGTACGCGTAGTCCACGTCGCGCTCCAGGGCGCGAATGAAGTCGCGCTCGTCGGGAGACTCATAGAGCCGGACCACCAAGGTCGACTCGTCGCAGGGCTCCGACAGCGCAAACTCCAGGCCGAGGCCGCTGACCGTCAGGCCAAGCTCCGTGGCGATGGGCGCGAAGTCATCGTCGCAGATGGACTCCAGCGCGCCACCCGTGCGTGAGGCGAGGTCCACGTAGCGCGTGCCGTAGCCCGCGACGCCGCTCTCGCTCTCGCAGGAGGGCTGGCCCTCGTAGGGCGGGAGGTCCTTGCCGACCACCGCGCTGATGTTCACCAGACCATCGTCGCGGAAGGCGTCTTCGCCCTTGATGGACTTGAAGAAGCGGAGGTAGTCGTCCACCCGCTCGGCCGAGTAGTCTTCTTCGTCGGACACGAAGATGATGCTGAGGTTGGCGTCGTCGCGGAGGAAGCCCGCGTTCGCGCCGCTGCGCAGCGGCTCGTCGAGCGCGAGCTTCGCCGCCGCGAGCCCCGTCTCGATGCCCGAGCCCTCGACGCCCACCGCGACCATCTCGCCGAAGATCTCGCCCGCGGCGTCGGTGTCGGGGGTGAGCACCCGGATGTCGTTGTTGAGCGTGAAGTCCGGCCCCGCGGCCACCTGCGCCGGGACCCCGCCGTTGGCCGCGGCGTCGACGCTCCGCGCGATGACCAGCCGCCCACCCGCCGGGAGGATCGTCCCCGCGGGGATCTGGAAGCGGTTGCCGCCCTCGTCGGCCAGGAACGCGCCGCCAAGGTCCACGTCCGACGCCGAGAAGCTCGTCAGCTCCACCCACTCGCCGAGGGTGTCCGAGACCTTGGACGGATCCGGCATGAACTCGGTGATGAGCACATCGCCCGGCGCCGGCTGCACCGCGTCACCGCCCCCGCCGCCGTCCGAGCCGCCGTCCGAGCCGCCGGTGTCTCCGGTGTCGCTGGTGCCGGTGTCTCCCTCGGGCGGGGGCGTCGGGCCGGACGCCCCACACGCGCCGTTCGCCGCGCCCGGCGTCCCGCGGTCCCCGTCGCCGTAGCTCTCGGTGGCCGGGCACCAGGCGCTCGCCACGTCGTTGCCCGTCACGCTCGCCACGCCCACATCGAGCTGCAGCGCCACGCCCGCGAGCAAGCCCCAGCTCGCGTCGTAGGCCACGCGGTCCAGCGTGCGCTCTTGTGCGTCCAGCAGCTTGATCTCATCGGTGCCGCCGATGAGGTGCCCGGACTGCGCCGGGTCCAGCGTGTCCGTGGTGGTGACGGCGATCTGCCAGTCCACATCCACGCCCTGAAAGGCTTGGATGAAGTTCTGGAAGTTGCCGCCCAGCTTCACCTGCTCTTCGATCATGGAGCAGGAGTTGTCGACGACCATCAGGATGTCGACGGTGTTGCGCCGAACCTGCTGGAAGACGTCCGTCTGGGTGCGGCCCGAGTAGTTGTACTCGGAGCAGCCCGCGAGGCCAGCCAAGGCCCAGAAGAGCAAGAGGGAGCGGTTCATTCGCCGAGCTCTCCTTCGGTTCCACTGCCGCGGGTGCTGAGCTCCACGCCGCCGACGAGGCCGAGCAGGAGCAGGTCCGCGATCTGCGGGCGCTGCGCCCGCCAGGAGAAGGCCGAGTACAGCACCCGGCCCCCGCTGTGCTCAAAACCCACCAGCAGCGGGACATCTTCGAGGCGCGACGAGCCCGAGCCGTCGTCCGTGCGCCAGTCCACGTCGCCGCGCAGGTAGACCGTCGCGCCCGGCGCGGCATCCAGCATGACCGCCCAGTAGCTGAAGTCGTAGAACAGCTCGATCTGGTCTGTGCCCAGGGCGGCCGCGAGGTCCTTGTCCACCACGTCGGCGATCACGCTGTCCGACACCCCGCGCTGCGCGGCGTCCAGGCCGTCCGACTCGTTGAGGAAGGCGATGCGGTCCGGCCAGATCGCCTCGACCAGATCGTAGCTCCAATCCGACACCACCAGCGTCTTGCCGCGGCCGACGTAGTCTTCGGTGAGGGCCAAGGCATCGGCGTCCCGCACCAGGGCGTCGTCCGGATCCACGTCGTTGTAGACGTAGGCGCCGAGCCCGCGCACGCCGCTGTTGACGAACAAGGCGTCGTACCCGAACAGCAGAGGGTCCCCGTCCTCGTCGATCTCGGTGAACAGCTTCTCCACCTGAAGCACCGAGTCCCCCACCTCGTCCTCGGCCTCGGTGTCGTACACGGGCTGCACGATGTAGCCCTCGTAGACGTCGCTCGCGATGTCGTTGCGGAGCAGCGCCTCCTCGATGCGGTCGAAGTCGCCCGACGCGACCGCGACCTTCTCGAGGCGAATCTCCGTCAGGCCTTGGTCGTTCTTGCAGCCGAACCCGGCCACCAGCAGAAAGAGGGCGTGCATCGCGGCTCCTACTCGAGCACGAGGGATTGCGCGAGGTAGATGTAGGAGACGGCGGTGTTCTCCTGGTAGATGGACTCGGGGAGGCCGAAGGCCGGCCCCTCGATGAAGCTGTACGCGAAGAACGGCACCCGGCCCGGCGCGAGCTGCGACAGCTCGCCACCGGTGAAGGTGTGCACGCCGTCGTCCCAGGGGATGGCGCCGACGTACCCAGCCCAGTTTTCCATCGCCATCGGGCCGGGAGACTGCTGGGTGAAGATGGAGGTGACGAAGATGGCGTCGGGGTACGTCATCGCAGGCGTCCACTCGTAGACGAGGTCGTCCGCGCGGTTGTGCACGAAGCCGCCCGAGAAGTCCGGCGCCACCCACTGCCAGTCCGACGGCACGGTGGGCTGCACGGCGTCGAGGATGTACTCGGGGATGCCGTCCGGGTCGCCCTGGGTGTGGAGGTCGTAGACGTTGTTGGTGACGTAGTCGGCCAGCGTGAGGCCCTGCGCTGTGTAGAAGATCATCCCGCTGCCGGTGTCGATCTGCTTCTCCAGCGTGATGATGTTGTCGTCCGACTCCAACCACACGTAGTCGCCGGCCGAGACCGTCGTGGGGAAGGGGCAATCCTCAGGGGCGCCCGAGCCTTCGCCCGTGGCCATCCACACGCCGTTGGAGTCATAGGGCGAGGGGTGCGCGCCCGACTCCGACCCGGAGCCCCCGCCGCCACCCTGCGGGCAGGGCGGGTCCAGCGGGATGAAGAAGATGCACTGCGCTTCGACGAACTCGCTGATCTCGCCGGTCGTGTCGTCCTTCACGCGGACCACGGTGAAGCTGAGGTCGATCGCGACCTCCGACAGCGACCAGTCCCCGCCCACCACCTCGAAGGCGTCGCCGATGAGCACGCCCTCGTCGCCCGTCTGCAAGCGCACGTCGCGGTTGCCGAGCGCCGCCGCGTTGGAGAGCGTCATCTGGCCGTAGAGGTTCTCGGCGTCGAGCACGGTCACCGAGTCGATGACGATGTCGGGGTTTTCGCCGAAGCGGTCGAAGAAGGTGATCTCGGGGGCCCCGGCGAGGAAGTCCGTGCCCCGCGCGAACACCGTGAACTCCACCGTGTCGCCCTGCTCGGCGATGGTGGGCTCGAAGCGCGCGGCGAGGGCCACGCGGTCCACCTTCATGCCCTCGTAGAGGGTGACGAGATTGCCGCCGCCGTTGTCCATCACGACGTTGCGCCAGCCGGGCGCGGCGTCCGACTCGACCGCCAGCGTGGCCGTGGCGAGCGTCTCCGAGAGCACCGTGAACTCCTCGACCCGCACGCCGTCGCCGAAGGACGGCCACGTGACGCCGCCCTCCCACAGCGTGTTCTGGCCCAGCAAGTCCACGTCGACCGTCTCGCCGATGCGCACCGTGCTGGGCGTGACCGAGAAGCTCTCCGCGATCACCTCGAAGCTGTCCGTGAGCGTGTAGGAGCGCCCCGCAGACTCGACGACCGCCGTGCGCGCGCCCAGCTCGGCGTCGGGCTCGATGGTGATGGCCGCGCGGGCGCCGAAGCCGTCGTCCACGTTGACGGCGTCGATGCGGATGCCGGGGCCCAAGTCCAGCGTCGTCCCCTGGAAGTCAAAGGCGGCGCGGGTCGACGAGAAGGCGATTTCCATCGACGTGCCCTGGCCACCCACCGGCGGGTACAGGGACAGCGCGGCGGCTCCCGTCGCCTCGCCGTCGTCTTTGCCCTTGCCCTCGGGGCGGCATGCGAAACCGACGGACAGCGGCAGCAGCAGGGCGAGCGTGGACAGGGGGCGCATGGACGGCTCCGAAACCCGGGGGGTCACCGTGCAGTATACCTGCGCGCAGGCGCCGACCGCAAACCCCAAGTGCCCGAAGCGCCCGCCCGCCGGGGCGCGACGCCCGGGCAGCGCGGGGTTGCCGGACCGGGCTCGATGGCGCTAGATGCCACCGGTTCCCCTTTGCGGCATCGGAGCGCCCGGTGCCGTCCCTGATCGTCCCCCCAAACCCGGATTCCAGTCCCATGACGTTCCGTCCCGCGCTTGTCGCCCTCGCTCTCGCCGGCTGCGCCTCCGCCGACCAGGTCCAGAAGCTCGAAAAGGAAGTGGCCGAGCTCAAGGAGAAGGTCGAGACCCTCGAGAAGGCGAAGCCCGCCGGCCCTGCCGGCGCCGCCCCCCTCGACGAGAAGGCCGAGGCCGCCGCCAAGGTGATCGCCGATCGCCTGACGCCCCTCCTCGAGGCCGGCAAGCTCGCCGAGGCCAAGGCCGAGGCCGCCAACCTCAAGCCCTACGAGAACACCCAGGTCTACAAGCGGCTCCGCAAGTCCATCGTCGAGTTGGAGGTCATCGGCAACCCCGTCCCCGCCGACTGGGCCGCCAAGATCCCCACCTGGTACCAGGGCAAAGAAGAGGTGGACCTGATGAAGGGCACCACCCTCATCGTGTTCTGGGAGGT
>JBEIVK010000976.1:0-1595 GCA_040373935.1 Alphaproteobacteria bacterium | reverse complement strand
GGACGGCGGCCCGGCAGGCGCCCGCCCGACGGTTAGGCTCCGGAGATGTCCTGGGTTCGCATCGTCGTCGGGGTGGGTGGGCTGCTGGGCCTGGGCGGCGGGCTGTGGGCGCTGTGGCCGGCCACGGAGGCGCCGGCGTGGCGGACGGCGCCGCTGGTGCAGGGGCCGGTTCGCCAGGCGGTGACGGCGACGGGCACGGTGGAGCCGGTGCTTCGGGTGGACGTGGGCACGCAGGTGTCGGGGATCGTGGCGGAGGTCCTGGTGGACTTCAACAGCCGCGTGGAGGCGGGGCAGGTGGTGGCCCGCATCGACCCGGCCTTGCTGGAGGCGGACGTGGCGGCGGCCCGCGCCGAGCGCGACGTGCGCGCGGCAGAGGCGGGCCTGGCGGCGCGCACGGCGGCGCGGGTAGAGGCGATGGTGGCCGGCGGGGCGGAGACGGTGGAGGCGCAGGACGCGGCGCGCGCGGCCCTGGCGGTGGCGGACGCGCGGGCGCAGGCGGCCGCGGTGGCGCTGGACCGGGCCCGGCGAAACCTGGGCTACGCGACCATCCGGGCGCCGATCGACGGGGTGGTGGTCAACCGGGCGGTGGAGCCGGGCCAGACGGTGAACGCGGGGATGTCGGCGCCCACCATCCTCTCACTCGCGGGAGACCTCGGCCGGATGCAGATCGTGGCGGCGGTGGACGAGTCGGACATCGGCAAGGTGCACGCGGGCCAGGCGGTGCGCGCCCGGGTGCAAGCGTGGCCGGACGACAGCTTCCCCGGCACGGTGCGACAGGTGCGGCTGTTCTCGACGGTGGTGGAGAGCGTCGTCACCTACGCGGTCGTGGTGGACGTGGAGAACCCGGAGGGGCGCCTGCTGCCGGGCATGGGGGCGACGCTGGAGTTTGTCGTCGCCGAGGAGCCGGCGGCGCTGTGCGCGCCGCTCGCGGCCCTGCGCTTCACGCCGGAGGGCGCGCCGCGGGCCGAGAAGGGCGCGCAGCGGGTGTGGACGGTGGGCCCGGATGGCATGCCGCAGGCCATTCCCGTGGAGGTCGGCATCTCGGACGGGCGCTGCGCGGTGGTGACGGGCGCCGGCCTCGCGGCCGATCTCCCGGTGATCACGGGGGCGCCGGTGGCCCCGAGCAGCGGCGGCAGCCCGCTGGCGCCCAAGCCGGCCGCCGGGGCAGCGCCCAACCCGCGGCGCGGCAGCTTCTGATGGGGCCGGTCATCGACGCCGCGGGGCTGACGCGGGTGTACCGCCTGGGCGGCGCGGCGGTGGCCGCCTTGCGCGGGGTGGACCTGCGCGTGGAGCGCGGCGAGATGGTGGCGTTGATGGGGCCGTCGGGCTCGGGCAAGTCCACGCTGCTGAACGTGCTGGGCTGCCTGGACCGCCCGACCGCCGGCACGCTGCGCATCGACGGCGCGGAGGTCGCAGGCCTGGACGACGACGCGCGGTCGGCCCTGCGCAACGAACGCCTGGGCTTCGTGTTCCAGGGCTTCCACCTGCTCCCGCGCACGACGGCCCTGGAGAACGTGATGCTGCCGATGCTCTACGACCGCGCGGGGCGCTTCGCGGACCCGGCGGCGCGGGCGCGGGCGGCCCTGGAGCGGGTG
>JBEIVK010000457.1:0-3760 GCA_040373935.1 Alphaproteobacteria bacterium | reverse complement strand
GATGCACAGAACTCCCGCTTCCGAACACCCCGCAGGCCCTCGACAGACGATGCCAAGCCAAGTCCCGGGGCACGGCCCGCTGTCTCCACGATGGGCGCCGTCGGCAAAACACGGGAAGGACGGTTGAGAAGCGCCATGGTGCACCCCGCTCAGGTCTTGAGGTTGAAGTCGACGATGAGGCTGACGGAGCCGAGGAGGAGGGAGTTGACGCCGGTTCGCTGCTGGCACTCGACGCTGAACCGGATGCCGCGTCCGAACTTGGTGGTGTCGGAGTAGGGAGCGGAGGTGATGGCGCGGTTGCCGCCGCCCCAGTCCTGGACCGTCTGCCAGGGCTCCGACCCGTTGCCGTCGTTGGTGGTTTGGAACTGGACGCGGGTTTCGAAGTCGGTGGAGGCGCCGGAGGCGTTCTCGACGATGAGGGTGGTGCGGAGGCTGGCGAGCAGCGGGGCGATTTGAAGAAAGGCGTTGTCTTCGAGGATGAAGCGGTTGACCCCGGGAGAGCTGCCCCCGAGGGTGAAGAGGGTCTTGTGGTCGAGCAGGGTGACGGTCTGCACGGGCGGGGAACATGCCATAGGGGCCTCCAACGGCGAAGATGCCGTTGGTGAAGACATTACACACACACACACACACACCGCGCAAGGCTTGGTAAGTCGGCCGCGAAGATTTTGGCAATGGCCTGGCAATCGAAGAGGACCGGCGGTGGAAGACCGCGATGACGATGGCGTGGGGGTGGGCGCTGTGGGGGAGCCCGCAGCGGCGCCGGGCGCCCGGCGGCGGGGCCACCGCGCCAGGGACCCGAGCCGGCGGCCCGGAGGGCCGGTGCGCAGCACGGAGCGCAGCGACCCGGCGGGAGGGCCCGGCGCCGGCCCGCGGGGGCGGGCCGGCGGGCGCCCCGAGGGGCCTGCCGCGTCGGTGTGACCCTGTTCGCTGCGTTTGTAGGGATAAGTTCTATCGGGCAGAAGCGCAAGACAAGTCGCCGTGCGCCATGTAGACTCAGTGCGCTCCCGAGGACGGTATGCTCCCTGCGCTCGCTGCGTTCGCGGATGCCCACGGATTGTCGCCCGCCGCCGTCGAGGCGTTGGAGCGCGCGTTGGCGGCCGGGGTTGCCGACACGGTGGAGGCCTCCGAGTCGGTGTTTCGGGGCTCCGGTGTGGGCGCCCGGACCCTGGCCCCGCGGGCGGTGGGCGGCGACGGCGGGGGCGGTGCGGGTGCCGGTGTGGCGGTGCCGGTGGCTCCGGCTCCCTTGGCGGCGCGGTACGATGATCTCGGCTTCCTCGCGCGGGGCGGGATGGGGGAGGTCCGCCGCGTGCGGGATCGGGTGCTGAACCGCGAGCTGGCACTCAAGGTGGTCCACGCCCCCATCCTGCACGAGCCGGCGCTGTTGGCGCGCTTCATCGAGGAGGCGCAAGCCACGGCCCAGCTCGAACACCCGGCCATCGTGCCGGTTCACGACTTGGGCCAGCTCCCCGATGGCCGGGTGTGGTTCACGATGAAGGTCGTCCACGGGCGTACATTGGCCGAGGTGATTCGTACGGCCCACGCCGCGGCATCGGAGACCGGGCCGCTGGGGGGAGACGATGGCGGTCTGCGGCCCGTGATCGTGGCCTTTCATGCTGTGTGTCAAGCGGTTGCGTTCGCGCATGACCGGGGGGTGGTGCATCGGGACCTCAAGCCCGAAAACGTCATGGTCGGCGCATTCGGAGAAGTGTACGTCTTGGACTGGGGCCTCGCCAAGATTACGGGCCGGCCCGATCTCCCGGCGGCGGCAGGGGCGCTTGGCGCAGGGGGGCGTGGCCGCGAGGCGCACCCCGCCACCCGGCAGGGCCAGGTGGCGGGCACTCCGTCGTACATGGCGCCAGAGCAAGCGCACGGCGAGGTGGACCTCGTCGATGCGCGGAGCGACGTGTATTCCCTCGGCGCGATGCTGTACGAGATCCTGGCGGGGCGGCCGCCGTATCTGGGCGCGGCGCGCGAGGTGGTGCACGCCGTGCGCGCCGGGCCGCCCCCGGCGGTCGAGGTTGTGGCCCCCGCCGGTCGGGCGTTGCCGGCGGCCCTCGTGGTGGCCTGCACGCGGGCGCTCGCCCGCGAGCCGTCGGCCCGTTTTCCCAGCGCCACGGCGCTCGCGGAGGCGGTGGCGGCGCACCTCGACGGCAGCCAGCGGCGGGCCCAGGCGCTGGCCGTGGTGGCCGAGGCGGCCCGGCGGGTCCCCGAGGCGGCGGCGTGGCGGGACCGGGCGCGCGCGCTGCGGGCGGAGGCCGAGGCGGCCCTGGCGGGGGTGGCGCCGCATCAGCCGGAGGCCGACAAGGCGGCGGCCTGGGCCCGGGAGGATGAGGCGCTGGCCTGCGAACGCCGGGCCGCGCACGCCGAGTTCGAAGAGGAGCAGCTCTTGCAAGCGGCGCTCACGCACGCGTCGGACTTGCCGGAGGCGCACGCGGCATTGGCGAGCCGCTACCGCGCGCTGCAGGCCGTCGTCGAAGACGGGCGGGGAGACACCTCGCGCCTGGAGGCCCTGTGGCGCAACCACGCCGAGGCGCTGCCGCTCACCCACGCGGCGCGGGCGGAGCACCTCTCGGCGCTGCGCGGGGACGGCGCCCTGACCCTCCTGTCCGACCCGCCAGGGGCCCGCGTGCGGCTGCACCGATTCGTGCGGGAGAACCGGCGCCTCGTCGCCCGCTTCGAGCGGGACCTCGGCCCGGCGCCGCTGCACGCCATCCCCCTGCCGATGGGCAGCTACCTGTGCACCCTCCACGCCCCGGGGCGCGCGGTGGTGCGCTACCCCGTCTTCATCGGCCGGGGCGCGCACTGGGATGGGGTGCCGCCCGACGGGGGCGGCCCCGCGCCGGTGTGGCTCCCGCCCGAAGGGGCCCTGGGCGGTGACGATGTGTACGTGCCGGCCGGATGGTTCTGGGCGGGTGGGGACGCGGACGCGATGTGGGGTACGCCCCGCCGGCGCGTGTGGGTGGATGCGTTCGTGCTGCGCCGGTTTCCGTTCACCCACGCCGAGTGCATCGCTGTTCTCAACGCCATGGTCGCGGCGGGCCGGGTCGACGACGCCTTGCGCTTTGCCCCGCGGGACCCCCCGGTCGACGCCGGACGGCTGGGCGCGCTCCGGTACACCTTTGATGGTCAGGCCTTTCACCTGCCGGCGGCGGCGGCCACCTGGGGCTGGGAGCCCGCCACCCCGGTCACCCTCGTCGATTGGCCGTCGGCCGCCGCCCTGTGCGCGCACGTCGCGGCCCAGACGGGGCAGCCCTGGCGCCTCCCCGGCGAGCTGGAATGGGAAAAGGCGGCCCGCGGTGTCGATGGGCGATTTTTCCCGTGGGGCGACTGGCTGGATCCGGCCTGGGCCTGTATCCGAGACTCCCACGCGGGGGAACGCGCCCCGGCTCCGATCGGCGCGTTCCCGGTGGACGAGAGCGTCTACGGCGTCCGCGGCCTCGCCGGGAACACGCGGGATTGGTGCGTCGAGCCCTACACGGCAGGCGGGCCGGCCCCCACTGGCGGGCGCGCCCCGGCCCCAGAGACCCACGGCCCCGCCGGCGCGCTCGGCCGCACCTTGCGCGGGGGGAGCTGGGACTTCGCGGCGACCACGGCGCGCCTCGCCAACCGCTACCGCTGCCAATCCGACAACCGGTACGACTACCTTGGCTTTCGGCTCGCGCGCGCCATCGGTCCGGGGAGGGATTGATCGGTCGGCCGTGCGGCGCCGGCGGCGGTGCCGCCGTCGGGCCCCCTGCGCGGTCGGCGCGGGGCGCCTCCG
>JBEIVK010000227.1:0-6169 GCA_040373935.1 Alphaproteobacteria bacterium | reverse complement strand
GGCCTCGGGGACGGCAGCGGCGATGCCCTGCGCCGCGCCGCCGGATGGGCCGGCAGCCAGGCCCGCGCGCTCGGCGCGGGCGAGCTGGCGCTGGTGCTTCCCGGGGTGGCGGGCGAGGCGCTCGGCGCCGCGCTTGAGGCCGTGCTCGTCGGCAACTACCGCTTCGACAAGTACAAGGCCGCCGACGCCCGCAAGAAGGCGCTGGCCACGCTGACGGTGTGCGGGTCCGCGGCGGCGGACATCGCGGAGCGCGCCGAGAAGCGCGCGGCGGCGCAGGCCTTCGCCCGGGACCTGGTCAACGAGCCCGCGGCCGAAATCTACCCGGAGAGCCTGGCGGCCATCGCGGCGTCGCTCGCCGGCGATGGCATGACGGTCGAGATCTGGGATGAAGAGAAGGTCCGCGCGGCCGGCATGGGCGGCATCACGGCCGTCGGCCAGGGCAGCGCGCGCCCGGCGCGGTTCATCCACCTCAAGTGGGAGCCGGCCGGTGCCACCCGCAAGGTCGGCCTCGTCGGCAAGGGCGTCACCTTCGACAGCGGCGGCCTGTCCATCAAGCCCTCGGACGGCATGCAGACCATGCGCTGCGACATGAGCGGCGCGGCGGCGGTGCTGGGCGTCATGCACTCCGTGAAGTCCTTGCGGTCGCCGGTCGCGGTGCACGGCATCATCGGCGCCGTCGAAAACATGCCCTCGGGGACGTCCTACAAGCTGGGCGACGTCCTCCGCATGTACAACGGCAAGACCGTCGAGATCCACAACACCGACGCCGAGGGCCGCCTGGTGCTCGCCGACTGCCTCACCTACGCTGACCGCCTGGGCCTCGACGCCGTGGTGGACATCGCGACGCTCACGGGCGCGGCGGTGGTGGCGTTGGGGGACCAGTTCTCCGCGCTGTACGCGTCGGATCCAGCGCTGTCCGAGGTGCTCCGCGGCCATGCCGCCGACGCCGGCGAGCACGTGTGGCCGATGCCGCTGCCGGACTTCTACAAGGACCTCCTGAAGGCCGAGTGGGCAGACCTCAAGAACGTCGGCGGCCGCGCTGCCGGCAGCATCACGGCCGCGCTCTTCCTCAAGGAGTTCGTGGACAAGACGCCCTGGGCCCATGTCGACATCGCGGGTCCGGCCTTCTACGACCGCGCTTGGCGCCACTACGCGGCGGGCGGCACGGGCGCGCTCGTTCCGACGCTGCTGCGGTGGGCGGGCGTCTGAGCCTGGCCCTCGGAGGCGGCGGGCTCAGCGCACCTTGAGCCCGCTGCACACCAAGAAGAACTCGACGCTCTCGCCGCGGGTGGCCTCCGGCTTCACCCGCTTCACCTGCGAGAAGGCCGCTTTGACCCTGCCCACATAGGCCGGGGCATCCACCCCGTCGAACACCTTGACGACGAAGGCCCCGCGGGGCCCCAAGGTCGACACGGCGACGGTGAGGGCGGCGTCCGCGAGCTCGAGCTGGCGGCAGTGGTCCAGCAGGCGTGCGCCCGATGTGTTGGGCGCCATGTCCGAGAGCACACAGTCCGGGTCGCCGCCGAGCGCGGCGCGCAGCGACTCTGGGGTTTGATCCAGGATCGACCCTACGATCTGCGTGCCCGGGTAGCGCTCCACAGGGGTCAGGTCGATGCCGAGGATGGCGCCTCTCGGGCCGACGATCGTGCGGGCACGCTGCGACCACGAGCCGGGCGCGCAGCCGAGGTCCAGCACGCGCATTCCGGGCCCCAGCACGCGAAAACGAGTTTGAATCTCGTCCAGCTTGTAGACGCTCCGGGCAGCAAAACCCTCGGCCTTGGCTTTGCGCGTCCAATGGTCGGGACGCTTTCGGTCGCTCACGCGGGGGCCCTCCGGTGTCCGGGGAACCCGGGCGGAATGAAGAACAGGCGAGGAGTTGACATCGCCTTGGCGATTGCGGTATCCTCCCGGACTGACGAACGTCGAGCGAGGACCCCCATGACCCTGCCCTTCGCCCCCGAGAGCCCGCTCCGCCTCCCCCTGGGCCTGCTGGCCCTTTCGCTCCTCGTCGCCTGCGGCGACAAGGAACCCGAGGGGGGCGACGACACGGGCGCCGTGGAAGACTCCGACGGCGAGATCACCTACGACGACGCCGACGCGGACACCATCCTCGACATCCACGAGACGGACGAGGATCCCGACAACGACGGCCTCGCCAACATGGCCGACGAAGACTCGGACGGCGACACCATCAAGGACCGCCTGGAAGCCGGCGACGGAGATCCGCTGACGCTCCCGGTCGACAGCGACTCGGATGGCACGAAGGACTTCCTCGACCTCGACTCCGACAACAACTGCATCACCGACTTCGACGAGAAGCGCTCCACCGGCGAGGGGCCGCTGGATTCGGACCTCGACGGCGTGCGCGACTACGCCGACGCCGACAACGATGGCGACGGCATCGACGACGTCTACGAGCTCGGCAACGGCACCTGCAGCGTGGTCGATTCCGACGGCGACGGCGAGGCCGACTTCTACGACCTCGACTCCGACGGCGACGGCATCCACGACATCTACGAGGCTGGCACCACGGAGTGGGAGCGCGAGCCCGCCGACCAAGACGGCGACGGCCTGCCGAACTACCTCGACACCGACGCGGACGGCGACGGCATCACCGACGCCACGGAGGCCGGCCTCACGGGGGAGGGCAGCGCGCCGCGCGACCTCGACGGCGACAGCCGCCCCGACTTCCTGGACACCGACGCGGACGGCGACTCCTTGCCCGACGTGGAAGAGGTCGGCACCCACGGCACGGACCCCTACGACCCCGACTCCGACGGCGACGGCTACTCGGACGGCGGTGAGCTCACCGCCGGCACCGACCCGCTGGACGGCACCAGCGTCGTGGACGGCGTGTACGTCGAGGTGCCGGAGCGCACGAACGTCGAGGAGCCCTTCGAGTTCGAGCTGCGCATCCAGATGGGCGACATCGCCTTCCTCATCGACACGACCTGCTCGATGGGCAGCACGGCCAACGCGATGGCGAGCGAGTTCTCCTCCATCGTGAACGACCTGAGCACCCTCATCCCGGACGCGCAGTACGGCGTGTCCACCTACGACGACTACGCCTACGGGTCCTTCGGGTACTCGTCCTCGCGCGACCTGCCGTTCCAGCTGCGCCAGCAGGTGACGAGCGACATCTCCCGCGTGCAGTACGTGCTCTCCAACGACGTGCAGATCCACTACGGCGGTGACGGCCCCGAGAGCTCGATGGAGGCGCTGTACCAGGGCGCCTCCGGCGTGGGCTACGACCAGAACTGCAATGCCCGCTACGACGCGCAAGAAGACGTCCTGCCCTTCCTCTCCTCGTCGTCGGACCCTTTCACCGGCACCGGCGGGCAGTCCTACAACACCACCTACGCGGGCGGCGGCACCCTCGGCGGCTTCGGCTTCCGCGACTACGCACTCCCGGTGCTGGTCTACGCCACCGACTACGACCTCCGCGACCCGGACGCCGGCTACCCGGTGCCCCCCGGCTGCCCGCAGTCGGCGGGCAAGAGCGACGTGGTCGCCGCGATGACGGCCCTGGGCGGCTACCCCATCGGCGTGCACGTCAACAGCTACACGACGACGCCGTACAACCAGATGCTCGACCTCGCGGCCTCCACCGGCGCCTATGCCGACACCGACGGCGACGGCATCGCGGACGACCCGCTCGTGTTCCGGTGGTCGGGCAGCAGCTCCGCCTTCCGCACCACGATCTCGGGGGCCATCGAGGACCTCGTCTCGTCCATCAAGTTCGAGCGGGTGAACCTGGCGGTGGACGGCGACTCCTGGGGCTTCGTCTCCGGCATCGAGCCGGAGTTCTTCGAGGACATCGACCCGTCGGCCGGCGCGCAGGTCATCAGCTTCGTGCTCACCTTCCGTGGGGTGGTGGCCGCCACCACCGAGGACCAGCTCTTCCGGCTGACGCTCAACGTGGTGGGCGACGGCACCGTGCTCCTCGACACGAAGGACATCATCGTCCTCGTGCCGGGTACCGCCATCTGAGCGTGGGCGCCGCCCCCGTCGCAGGAGGCGGGGGCGTAGCGGGGGGCGCCCAGCCCCCTGCCCCCCAAGGACAAGGCCGAAGCAGGCGTGGGGCGACCGTCAGCGGATGGCGCCCTCGATGGCGTCCCACACCGCATCGACGCCCTCGCCGGTCTCGGCGGAGAAGGGCACGAGCAGGGTGGAGAGGCCGGCCGTCAGCGACGGGAGCTGCTTGGCGCGCTCGTTTCGGGTGAGCTTGTCCACCTTGGTGGCGACGACGAGGGCCGGTCGCGCGTGGGCCTGCAAGGACGCGAGCAGCGCGAGGTCCGAGGGCTGGGCGGGGTGGCGGCAGTCCACGAGCGCGACCACGAGCCGCAGGGTGTCCCGGCCGTCGAGATAGCGGCCGATCATGTGCTTCCAAGCGTCACGTTGTGTCGCCGAGACCTTCGCGTAGCCGTAGCCCGGGAGGTCCGCGAAGAGCAGGCGGCCGTCGAGGTCGAAGAGGTTGACGGCCTGGGTGCGGCCGGGCGTGGCGCTGACCCGCGCGGCGGCCTTGCGGCCAAGCAGGCGGTTGATGGCGCTGGACTTGCCCACATTGGAGCGGCCGACGAAGGCGATCTCGGGGAGACGGGACGCAGGGAGCGCGCCCGGAAAACTGCCGAGGAAGCGGACCTCGGCGGGCGGGCGGCGAAGGGGACGGTCGGACATGCGGCGGGGCTAAGCCGGCGCTGGTAGGATGCAAAGGCGGAGGTGGACCCTGGGCCTGTCGTGGGCGCGCTCGGCGCCGATGGAGATCACGCGGAAGATGCGGGCGGACCGTCGCATCTACTTCATCAGCGACCTACACATCGGTGACGGGACGCGCTCCGATGCGTTCCTGGGAAAAGACCGCGAGCTGATGGCCTTGTTGGATCGCGTGCGGGACGAGGGGGCGCACCTCGTCATCGTGGGAGATGCGCTCGATTTTCATCAGGCGCTGTCGATGGAGCGCGTGCTGAAGGCCCACGCGCGCCTCATCGGCGAGCTGTCGCGGCTCGCCGATACCCACGGCGTCACGTACATCTGGGGCAACCACGACTACGACATCTCCCTTTTCAAGGACCTCCTGCGCTTCGACGTCTGCAGCACCCTGCTCGTGGGGGACCGCGTGCTGGTGCAGCACGGCTACCAGTTTGACCCCTTCATCGGGCCCAACCTGAACGAGACGCACCTCGCGACCGTGGCGCACCACCTGCTCGAGCGGGCGCTGGGCTCGTGGCTGCGCCTGCCGCTGTCGCAGTTCTACACGCTCCCCAACCGCCTCTTCTTCTGGGCCACCCACAAGTTCGCGCTCGTCTGGGACCTGCTGCACCGCGCGGCGTCGGCGGCCGGGCTCGGCGCGCTCACCGAGAAGGTGCAGCACGCGATCTGGTACTGGACGCAGAACGAGCTGGGGGACCCGGGCTGCCTCGTCGCGGGCGTGGAAAGCCTGCTTCGCACGGGCCCCTACGACACCGTCGTGACGGGGCACAGCCACCTGCCGGGCGTCGTCGAGCTGGCGCCCGGGCGGCGTTACGTCAACACGGGGAGCTGGACCTTCAGCAGCGCCCAAGTCACCGTCTGGGACGGCGCGGAGTTCGCCGTGTGGGACTGGATCAGCGGCAAGCCCTACGGGGACCGACTGTATCGCCCCATCGTCGAGCGGCGCTGGAAGCACATGGGCTTCCGCGAGTGGTGGCGCGAAAACTACCTGGGCGGGCTCCACTTTCGCGTGGGCGCCGAGTCGGCCTGCGCGCCGCTCGACCTCTCCCCTGCCCTGCCCTCCCCCGCACCCGCGGAGCCCCCATGAACGTCCACGGTTCCCCCACCCGCACGGTCTGGCGGACGGGCGGCACGGTCCATCTGATCGACCAGCGCCTGCTTCCGCACACCTTCGCCACGGTCGCGCTCCCGTCGGTGGAGGACACCGCGCGCGCCATCGAAGACATGACCGTGCGCGGGGCGGGCGCCATCGGCGCGACCGGGGCCCTCGGCCTCGCGCAGGCGGCAGCGCTGGCGTCCGACGCAGACTTTTTTGCGACTGTCGACGCGGCGGCGGCCCGCCTCGCCCGCACCCGGCCCACGGCGCAGAACCTCTTCGCGGGCATCGCCGCGGTGCGCGCCGCGGTCGACGCCCACCGCGGGGACGCTGCTGCCGCCCGCGCCGCGGCCCTCGCCGCGG
>JBEIVK010000818.1:0-1972 GCA_040373935.1 Alphaproteobacteria bacterium | reverse complement strand
GGTGGGGCCGCCCCGCGGCCCCACCGAGCGGCTCCGCCGCGAGCGCAGAGGACACCCGACCCGCGCCCGGCGGGCGCGGGGCACGCCCCCTGGCCGGTGCAGCGGCGACGGGGCGTTCAGGCCGGGACGACGGGGAGGGCGGCGCGGACTTCGGGATCGATGGCGTCGCCGAAGCGGGCGAGGTTGTCGATGAACAGGCGGGCAAGGCGGGCGGCAGCGGCGTCGTAGGCGGCGGGGCTGGGCCAGGTGGAGCGGGGGTGCATCAAGGCGGCGGGGACGCCGGGGACCTCGATGGGGACGTCGAAGCGGAAGATGGGGTCGATGCGAACGGGCGAGGCGTCGAGGGCGCCGGCGTGGATGGCATCGAGGATGGCGCGGCTGACGGGGATGGGCATGCGGTGGCCGACGCCGGGGGGCCCGCCAGACCAGCCGGTGTTGACGAGCCAGACGCGGGCGCTGCTCTCGGCGAGGCGACGGGCGAGGAGGCGGGCGTAGACCTGGGGGTGCCAGACGAGGAAGGGGGCGCCAAAGCAGGCGGAGAAGGTTGCCTGTGGCTCATGGACGCCCATTTCGGTGCCGGCGACCTTGGCGGTATAGCCGCTGAGGAAGTGGAGCATGGCCTGGGCGGTGCCGAGGCGGGCGACGGGGGGCAGGACGCCCGTGGCGTCGCACGTGAGGAAGACGACGTGGCGGGGGGCGCGGCCGAGGGCCGGGGTGACGGCGCCGGGGATGTGGGAGAGCGGGTAGGAACACCGGGTGTTTTCGGTGAGATGGTCGTCGGCGTAGTCGACCTGGCGGGAGATCGGGTCCACCGCGACATTTTCGAGCAAGGCGCCGAAGCGGATGGCGGCGTGGATCTCGGGCTCGGTGGCCGGGGAGAGGCGGATGGCCTTGGCGTAGCAGCCGCCCTCGATGTTGAAGATGCCGTCGTCGGTCCAGACATGCTCATCGTCGCCGATGAGGCGCCGCCGCGGGTCGGCCGAGAGGGTGGTCTTGCCGGTGCCGGAGAGGCCAAAGAAGAGGGTGGTGTCGCCGGTGTCGGCGGACGCGTTGGCGGAGCAGTGCATGGAGAGGAGGCCTTTGCGGGGCATGCGGTGGTGCATGACCGTGAAGACGCCTTTTTTCATCTCGCCGGCGTACTGGGTGCCGAGAATGACGAGCTGGCCGCGGCTCGGATGGAGCGCGACGCAGGTGGGGCCGCCGACGCCGGGGAGGGACGGGTCTGCGGTGTGGGCGCCTGCGTTCCAGATGGTCAGGTCTGGGGTGCCGAAGTCGGCCAGCTCCGCGGGGGTGGGCCGGACGAGCATGTTCTGCATGAAAAGCGCATGGTAGGCGCGGGACGCGATGACGCGGACCTTGATGCGGTGCGCCGGATCCCAGCCGGCGAAGCCGTCGATGACGAACAGGCGGGACTGGGCGGAGAGGAACGCGGCCGCGCGCGTGAACAGGAGGTCGAAGCTGCTTTCGGGGAGGGCAACATTGACGGCGCCCCAGTCCACTTCGGCGGCGCTCCCCGGCTCATCCACGATGCGCTTGTCTTTGGGGCTGCGGCCGGTCTTTTCGCCCGAGTAGGCCACCAGCGCGCCGGTGTCGGTGAGGAGGGAGCCCGGCTCGTGGGCGAGGGCGAGCTCGACGAGCCGGGCCGGGGCCGGGTTGTGCAGAACAGGGGCGTGGACGCCGTGGGCGGTGAGGTCGACGGACATGGGCGCTCCGAATCGGATCGCAGCGTAGCGCGGCGGGAGCGCCACGGGCCTGCGCGCGGTCAGGGTGCGGGCGGGATGCGGCGTGCTACGGAGCGTGGGTGTTGAACCGCGACGAAGCCCGGGAGGCGGCGCGCGCGTGGCTGCGGGGCGGCGGCGCGGGCAGCCGCATCCAGCCGCAGCACCGGATGGTGGCGGGGCTGCTCGCCATGTCGGCGGCGAGCTTCGTGCTGACGATGCTCTGGGCGCCCTCGCCGGCCGAGCGCGCGGCG
>JBEIVK010000429.1:0-3967 GCA_040373935.1 Alphaproteobacteria bacterium | reverse complement strand
GTGCCGAGGCCGTGCGCCAGCACGACGGGGGTCCCGTGGGCGCCGGGGGGCGGGGCGAGCCGCCAGAGCGGGGCCTGCCAGCCGTCTTCCGAGCGGTACCAGATGGGCTCGGTGGCCCGCGGCGCTGCTTTCGCGGCGAAGGGCTCGCGGGGATGGCGAGCGGACCACGCCGCCACCTGCACCGCGCGCACGATCGCGGTGGCGACGTCGGGCGCGGCGCGGAGGGCCGCGCGGCCGGCGGGGCGAGGGGCAGGGAGCGAAGCGCTCACGCGGAGGCCGACAGGGGAGGGGGAAGGCAGGTCGCGCCGCGGGGGTTGGAGACAGCGGGCCCTGGCCGGGAAACCACCCGAACCGGCGTTGGGCCGAGGACGTCAGCGTGTGAGTGCGAACAGCGGCGATGCAGCGGCGGCGCGACCTGGATGGGCAGCCGAGAGCGGAGCGCTCTTGGCATGTCAACACCGTCCGTGTAGCACTACCTGAAGTATGGGGCAAGGTGCGCAAAGGCCCCGGAGGATCCCCCCGGGGCCCGCCCGCCCGCTCGCCGCGCCTCAGGGCGTGTAGTGCTTGATGACCTTGGCCCGCGCCACGGCGTCGTCGAGATAGCGCTCGACAAACTCTTGCTCGGCCTGGGCGGCGGCGAGGCGCCGGTACATCTCGCGGTCCCGCTCCCAGTCGGCCTCGGTGACGCCCTGGTAGGAGTCCACGCGGCCCACGATGCGCCCGCCCTCCGTGGGGAAGACGCCCTCCAGGACGCCCTCGCCCGTCGCAGCCTGGATGGCCTGCACGAAGCCGGGGCTGTCTCCCGCGCCAATGACCCGCGGCTGGCTGCGCGGCGACGGCGGCGCCGTGGAGACGGTCACGCCGTAGGGGCCGAGCACGTCCAGCGGCGGCGCGCCGTCCGCCTTCCAGCGGGCGAGCACCTGCTCGGCCAGCGTGGCGCCGAAGGTGCTCACGCCCTCGCGGGCCAGCAGCTCCCGCGCGATCGTGCGCTGGGCCGCCTCCAAGGAGGTGACCTCCTCGGGGGTGATGGCGCGAACCTGGAAAATCTCGATGCCGCGGGAGGTCTCGATCGGGTCCGTCACCGAACCGGGGGCCGCCGCGAACACCACCGCCGCGATCGTCTCCCCGAGGTCTGCCGCGGAGAGCGCGCCGGCGTCGCCGTTGGTGGCGAGGGTGCCGAGGTCTTCCGACCACCGGAGCGCGAGCGCCGCGAACTCCGCCCCGCCGCGGGCCTGCGCGACGATCTGCTCGGCACGGGCGCGCAAGTCTGCGAGAGGGACGTCGGCGGAGCCCATGCCGGAGCGCAGCAGGATGCGGGACACCTGCGCCTGCTTGGGCTTGGACCAGCGGCGGTTGAAGTCTTTGTCGTAGGCGGCCTTGATCTCGGCCGGCCGGGCGGCGAGGGCGGCGTCCACCGCCGCGTCGTCCACCGGGACGGCCGCGAGCAGCGCCTCGTCGGGGATGCGCACCCAGGAGACGCCCACTTGCGTCATCGCGGCCTCGTAGCGGCGGCGCAGGTCCGGGTCTGGGAGGGCGGCGCCGACCTTCAGCACGTCGAGGAACTTGCGGAGGAGGAGATCCTCCCGCAGCGACTCCTCGAAGCGCCCTTGCGTCAGCTTGGCCCGCTTGAGGAAGCGCTGGTACACCTCGGAGGAGAAGGCGCCGGCCTCGTCGCGGAAGGCCTCGATGCGGGCCAGCTCGAGCAGCACCTCGTCGTCGCTCACCTGAAGGCCGGCGGCCTGCGCCTCCTGGCGGAGGACCTCGCTGCGGACGAGGGAGTCGAGCACCTCGCGCTCGATGGCCTTGAGCTGCTCGTCGTCCGAGAGGCTCATGCCGTCGGTGCGCTGCTGGCGCGCCCGGCGGAAGTCTTCGTCGCTGATCCGCTCGCCGTTGACCTCCGCGACGGACTGGCCGGTGGTGCCGGCGCCGCTGCCGACACCCCAGAAGACGAAAACGACGACGATGGCGCCGAAGACAAGGCGCATGGCGGTGCTGTCTGTGCCGCGCCGGATGCTGTCGAGGACGGACATGGAACCCTCGGGGCTCCCCGGTAGCCGCAGCACACCCCGCCGGCAAGGCGCACGTGATACACAAGGGGTTCCCCGCGTCGCGGCGTTCCCATCGCCGCCCCCTCCGCCCGGGCTTCCCCGCCCGGCCACCCTCCCGGGTCCCTTCATGCTCCGCTCCGTGCTCGGCGCCCTCTCCGCCGAGCTGGCCATCGACGCCGGCTCGGACCAGACGCGTGTGTTGCCCGATGGCCGCGGCGTTCCGCTGCGCTTCTCGTCGGCCGTCGCTTTGCTCACCGACCGCGATGGCCGCCAACGGGTGTTCGCGGTGGGCGACGAGGCCGCGGCCATCGAGGGGCGCGAGCCCGCCGACATGCGCGTTGCGCGGCCCATCGTCGGCGGCGTGGTGACGGACTTCGAGGTGTTCGAGGCGCTTCTTCGCCACCTGATGCACGAGGTCCACGGGCGCCGCTTGTGGATGGGTCCCCGCGTGGCCCTCGCGGTGCCCCCGGCCACGGTCGAGGTCGAACGCCGGGCCTTGCGCGAGGCCCTGGAGGCCGCGGGCGCGCGCGAGGTGCTGCTGGTCGAGCAGCCCTTGGCCTGCGCGGCGGGCTGCGGGCTCCCGGTGCACGAGGCCTGCGGGCACATGGTGGTGGACATCGGCGCCGGCAAGACGACGGTCGCGGTCACCAGCCTCGGGGGCGTGGCGCAGTCGCGCGTGCTGGGGGTCGGCGGCATCGCCATGGACGATGCGATCCGCGCGTTGTTGCGCGATCATCACGGGCTCGTGATCTCGGCGCCCGAGGCGGCGCGCCTTCGGCGGGCCATCGGGTCTGCCGCGCCGGGGGCGGCGTCGGGGACGGCCCTGGCGCGGGGGCGCTGCGTGGATTCCGGCTGGCCGCGCGCCGTGGAGGTGGACGCCGCGGCGCTTCGGGTGGTGCTGCAGCCGGTCGTGGGGCTCATCGCCGACGCCGTGCTGGCCACGCTGGAGCGCACCGCGCCGGACCTCGCGGCGGACATCGCGTCCACCGGGGTGGTGCTCGCGGGCGGCGCGGCCTGCCTGCCCGGCTTGGACCGCACGCTCGGCCAAAGCACGGGCCTGCCCGTCGTTGTGGCGGAGGCCGCCGAGGACGCCACCGTCCGCGGCGCGGCGGCGGCCTTGCATGCCGCGGCGGCGGTGGCGGCCGGCTGAGTCCCCCGGGGCAGCAGGAAGGGGGCGTTACGGGGGAAACCTTGGTTTCCCCTGTCCCCAGCAGAGCCGCATTGCGGGGCTCAGAGCGACGGCGCGAGCAGCTTGTCGAGCGCGGAGCGGTTGAGCGTGCCGACGTGCTTGCCGACCACTTGGCCGCCCTTGAAGACGAGCAGGGTGGGGATGTTCTGGATGCCGAAGCGCTGCGCCGTGGCCATGTTGTGGTCCACGTCGAGCTTGGCGATGCGCACCTTGCCCGCGTAGTCGGCGGCGGCCGTCTCCAGCAGCGGGGCGATGGCCTTGCACGGCCCGCACCAGACGGCCCAGAAGTCCACCAGCACGGGGGTGGCGGCGTTGAGGACGTCGGCGTCGAAGGTGGCGTCGGTGGCGGTGATGAGGTTCGGGCTCGACAAGGTACGCTCCGGTTCGGAGCCAGACGGGGCCCCGGCGCTCTGGCTTTACGCACCTCCCGCGCCCCCGGCAAGCGGCCCGCCGTGTGCTACAGACCGGGAGCGAGGTGGGCGTGGCGCGGGTTCTGGTGATCGATGCAGACCCCCGGGTGCGGCGGGCGATTGCGGATCTTATCCGTCCTCTCGGGCATGTCGCGGAGCTGCACCCGGACGAACGGACGGCGGTCGCGGCCGCGGCGGGCCGGCCGATCGGCCTCGTATTCGCGGCGGCGGGGGCGGGCGGCGCGCTGGTCGGGCGGACGTCGGCGGCGCTGGAGGCGGCGGGCCTGCGGGCGCCGCTGGTGTGGACCGGGCCGGTTCGG
>JBEIVK010000052.1:0-12684 GCA_040373935.1 Alphaproteobacteria bacterium | reverse complement strand
GCCACCTGCGCCGACGCCGGCGAGGACCGGGCCGAGCCGGGCGCACGGGTGAGGTTGCGCGGCGAAAAGCCGGATGCGCGCGGGGAGCGCGGCTATCCGGGAGGGGCGCGCGGCCGCGGTGCCACCTGCGCCGACGCCAGCGAGATCCGGCCCGCGTTCGGCGCGCGGCAGCTGGAGCGCGGCGAAAAGCTGAAAGCGAGCTGCAACAGCGGCTATCCAAGCGGAGCGCACCACCACGGCGCCGCCTGCGCCGCCGGGGAGGTCCGCCTCGCGACGGGGGCACGGCGCCGGAGACAACGGCCAGCGCACCGGTTTGCTCGGGCGGGGCAGCGAACGCGGCGCGCCCTCCCGTGCGCCCCGGGTGCCTGGGCGCCACGCACAGCGCAGGCCGGCGCGGCCACCCGCAGCGCGCGCCCCACCGGACGCGGGAACGGGCCGGGGCAGGATGAGGAAGGGGGCGTTGCGGGGGAAACCCTTGGTTTCCCCTGCCCCAAGACCCCTCAGACCTGGCGTGCCGAGGGCCGGAGCCTGGGGGCTCACCCGAGCTGGAACAGGGTGGCGTAGATCCACAGGACCGGCGCCGTGAAGAGCAGGCTGTCGATGCGGTCCAGGATGCCGCCGTGGCCCGGCATGATCCAGCCCGAGTCCTTGATGCCGAAGGCGCGCTTCAGCATGGACTCGACGAGGTCCCCCAAGATGCCGAAGACATCGACGATGACGCCAAAGGCGAGGGCGTGCGCGAGGCTGACCCGCGGGAGGAAGGCGGCGCAGATGCCCGCCGAGAACGCGGCCGAGAGCAGGGCGCCACCGATGGCGCCCTCCCAAGTCTTCTTGGGAGAGACCCGTGGGAAGAGCGGGGTTTTCCCGAAGGCGCGCCCGGAGAAATAGGCCCCGGTGTCCCCCGCCCAGGTGATCGCGAGCGCGAGGAACAGCCACGTGAGGCCACCGTCCAGCGCGCGCAGACGCGGCAGAAAGCTCATCAACACGGGCACGTAGACGAGCCCGGCCACCAGGCGGAGCCCGGCGTGGGCGCCCTCGGTGGTGTCCTTCCAGGTGAACATGGGCACGAGGAACAGCGCGAGGGCCGCGGCCGCGATGCCGGCGACGTGGCCGGCGGCGGGCCCCCAGACGAGCAGCGCCCAGACCGGCGCAGCGAAGGCCAACAACAGCGCGAAGGCCTTGCGGCGCGCCTCTCCCAGCACGAGCCCCGCGTACTCCTCCAGCCCGATGAGCATGGCGACCAGTACGACGATCTCGGCGCCAAGCTGCCCGCCCCACACCAGCGGCGGCACGATGATGCCGAGGCCGACCACCCCCGAGACGATGCGGGCCTTCACGGGGCACCGCCCTTCACCTGACCGCCCGTCAGCCCAAAGCGGCGCTCCCGGCTGGCGAAGGCGTGGAAGGCCTCAAGGAGGTGCGGCCGCCGGAAGTCCGGCCAGAGGGTGTCGGTCACGTAGATCTCGGCGTAGGCAACCTGCCAAAGAAGGAAGTTCGAGAGCCGCATCTCCCCGGACGTCCGGATGAGGAGGTCTGGATCGGGGAGGCCCGCGGTGGACAAGGCCCCGCTGACGATGGCCTCGTCGATCTGCTCGGGGCGAAGCGCTCCGGCCTGCACGCGCTGCGCGATGGACCGGATGGCGTCCACCAGCTCGGCGCGCCCGCCGTAGGACAACGCCAGGTTGAGCACCATGGCGCGGTTGGCGGCGCTCTCGCGGCAGAGGATCTGCAGGGGCGTGCGGACGAACAGCGGGAGGCGCTCCACCTGGCCGATCGCGCGCAGCTGAATGCCCTGCTGCATGATCTCTTCGCGCTCTTGCAGCACGTAGCGGTGAAGCTGCGCCATCAGCGCGCCGACCTCGGCCGGCGGACGCTTCCAGTTCTCGGTGCTGAACGAGTACAGCGTGAGCGCCTGCACGCCCTGCTCGCGGCAGGCGCGGACGATCTCCCGCACCGACTCCGCGCCCTCTTCGTGGCCGCGCACCCGCGGCAAGCCCCGCGCCTCGGCCCAGCGGCCGTTGCCGTCCATGATGATCGCGACGTGGCGCGGGATGCGGGGGGTCATCCTTCGAGGACTTCCTTCTCCTTCGCGGCGGCGAGGCCCTCGAGGAGGGCGATGGCGGCGTCGGTGGCCTTCTGGACCTTCTCGAGGAGCTGCTTCAGCTCGTCCTCGGTGACCTCCTTGCCCGCCTCCAGCTCCTTGAAGATGTCGTTGTACTCGCGCCGCACGCCGCGCGCGCGCACGCGGGCCTCTTCGAGGTGCTTGCCCAGCATCTTCACGAGCTCCTTGCGGCGCTCGCCGGTGAGGGCGGGGATCGGGATGCGGACGATCTGCCCGTCGTTGGACGGGTTGAGGCCGAGCCCGGCGGCGACGATGCCGCGCTCGATGTCCTTGAGGGTGGACTTGTCCCACGGGTTGACCACGAGCAGCCGCGCATCCGGCGCCGTGATGCTCCCAAGCTGGTTGAGCGGCATGGCGGCGCCATAGCTGGCGACCTCGACCATGACGTTCTCCAGCAGCTGCGGGCTGGCCCGCCCGGTGCGGATGGTCTGCAAGTCGCGACGAAGAGAGGCTTCGACCTTCGCGAAGTCTTCCTTCATGGCGTCGAGGTATTCGGCGCTCATGCGTTCGCTCCCGGGAGGGGCAGCGCCCCGCCGTTGCCGAGGTGGGTGCCGATGGGCTCGCCAAGGACCACACGGCGCAGGTTGCCCGGATGGCCCATGTCGAACACGACGATGGGGAGATTGTTGTCCATGCAGAGGCTCACCGCCGTCGCGTCCATCACCTTCAGGCCCTGCTGCAGGACGTCCATGTAGGCGATGCGGTCGTAGCGGGTGGCGTCCGCGTGGCGCTTCGGGTCGCGGTCGTAGACGCCGTCGACCTTCGTGGCCTTGAGGATGACGTCGGCGTGGATCTCCGCCGCGCGCAAGGCGGCGGCGGTGTCCGTGGAGAAGTAGGGGTTGCCGGTGCCCGCGCCGAAGATGACGACGCGGCCCTTCTCCAGATGCCGAAGGGCGCGCCGCCGAATGTACGGCTCCGCGACCTTGTCCATCCCGATGGCGCTCATCACCCGGGTGTAAACCCCCTTTTGCTCCATCATGTCCTGGAGCGCGAGGCCGTTGATGACCGTCGCGAGCATGCCCATGTAGTCGGCGTGCGCGCGGTCCATCCCCCGCGAGGCCCCGGCGAGCCCGCGGAAGATGTTGCCGCCGCCGATGACGATGGCCACCTGCACCCCGAGGGCCCGAACGTCGCGCACCTCTTCGGCGAACCGAGAGATGACGGCGGGCTCGATGCCCTGCTGAGACTCCCCGGCGAGCATCTCACCGGACAGCTTCAGGAGGATGCGCTTGTAGACGGGGGTCTCGGCCATCGTGGCGGCTCCGGGTGGACGATCAGGCGCCCGTCATCGCGGCCACTTCGGCGGCGAAGTCGGTCTCCTTCTTCTCCAGGCCCTCGCCCAGCGCGAAGCGCGAGAACCGGCGGACCTTGATGTTCTCACCGATGGTGGCGACGGCCTCGGTGATGAGGTCCTTGATGGACTTCGAGTCGTCCTTGATGAACTTCTGCTCGAGGAGGCAGACCTCCTCGTACCACTTGCTCATCCGGCCCTCGACGATCTTCTCGGCGATCTTCTCGGGCTTGCCCTCGGCCATCACGCGCTCGAGCTGCACGCGCTTCTCGCGATCGCGGGCGTCGGCGGGGATGTCCTCCACGCTGACGTACTCGGGGGAGGCGGCCGCGATGTGCATCGCGATGTCCCGCACGAGGCCCTTGAAGTTGTCCGTCATGGCGACGAAGTCGGTCTCGCAGTTGACCTCGATGAGGACGCCGATGCGGCCGGTGCCGTGGATGTAGTAGTCCACGAGCCCCTCGGTCGCCGCGCGGGACGCCTTCTTGGCGGCCTTCGCGATGCCCTTGGCGCGCAGCCAGTCGATCGCCTTCTCGATGTCGCCGCCGTTGGCGGTGAGGGCGGCCTTGCAGTCGGACATACCCGCGCCGGTGCGGTCGCGGAGGATCTTGATGCTTTCGATGGACACGGAACGCTCCGGGGGCCGCGGCCCCCCGGCGAAGGGGAGCCACCGCCGCGCGTGGTGGGGAGAGAATCAGGCCTCTTCGAACTCTTCGCGGCCTTCCTCGGCGGCGGGCTCGGCCCGACGGCGGTAGACCTCGACGTTGCCCATGTCGACGTCGGCCACGACGGCCTCGCCGCCGCCACGGGTGCGGCTGAGCTGGGCGCCCTCGATCACGGCGTCGGCGATGGCCGTCGTGAAGAGGCGGATGCTCTTGATGGCGTCGTCGTTGCCGGGGATCACGTGGGCGATGCCCTCGGGATCGCAGTTGGTGTCGCAGAGGGCCACGACCGGGATGTTGAGGCGGCGCGCTTCGCGGATGGCGATGTGCTCACGCTTCGGGTCGATGACGAAGATGATCGCGGGCAGCGACTTCATGGTCTTGATGCCGCCCAGCGACTTGTCCATCTTGTTGATGTCGCGGGTGAGCTCGAGCGCCTCCTTCTTGGTGTAGGCGTCGAAGCGGCCCTCGTCGCGCTGGCGCTCGAGGTTGACCAGGCGGTCGATGGACTTCTTCGCCGTCTGGAAGTTGGTGAGGAGGCCGCCGAGCCACCGGTAGGTGACGTGGTAGCCGCCGCAGCGGGCCGCCTGCTCCTGGACGATCTCCTGGGCGGCGCGCTTGGTGCCGACGAAGAGGATGGACCCGCCGCCCGCCACCGTGGAGGTGATGAAGCGGGTGGCATGGAGGAGGTTGACCGCCGTCTTCTGGAGGTCGATGATGTGAACGCCGTTGCGCTCGCCGTAGATGTACGGGCGCATCTTCGGGTTCCACAGGCGGGTCTGGTGGCCGAAGTGGACGCCGGCCTCGAGGAGGTCGCGGAGGGTGACAGACATGGAACGGACCCGGGGGCGCGCGGAGGCGCCAGTGTTGGGTTGGACGACCGCCGGTGACCCGCCCCGACCCGCAGAAGCGGGCACCGGAGGGACGGGCCAGGGGCCCGGCGTGATGCTCTGAGACCGGTTCCGGCCCCAGGCGGGCGCCCCTTAGCCGATGGGCGCCGCCGGGTCAACCGGGAGCCGCGCTCAAGACTCTGCGGGGGCCTCGGCGTCTCCCGCGGCCAGGCAGCACTTCTTAAACTTCTGGCCGGAGCCGCAGGGGCACGGATCGTTGCGCTTCCAGGCGTGAGCGAGGCCCCACGCCCGGGCGTCCAAGCCGGGCTGCAAGTCCGCCGGCGGGACAGGAGGCGCCGGCGGCGCGGCCGGCGCGGCCGGCGCGACCATCTCCGTGGGGGCCTCCGCGTCGTCGGCGGCGCCATCGGCGAACGCACCGTCTGCGTCGTCCCCGGCGGACTCGGACTCGGACTCCGCCTCGCCCCCGTCGTCTCCGGCGTCGCCGCCCGCCTCCCCCGGGTTGGCGAGGCCCTGCGCCACCGCCTGCGCGAGCGCCGCCGAGAGCTGGGCACGCACCGCCCCCCGCGGCGCGGCGGCGAGCTGACTCGTGTCGCCGTGGAACTCGGCGCCGATCTCGTCTCGAAGCACCTCGAGCAGCCCCGGCAACGCATCACCGACCGGCTCGTCTTCGCCGGGGATGACCGCGTCCAGCACCGCCTGCAGACGCTGCAGCAGCTCTTCGGGGGCCGGACCCGCCGCGCCGCCCTCCGGCGCCTCATCGGCGCTGGACGCCGCCGCCTCCCCGCCCACCGCGAGGGCCGCAGCCGCCGCAGCCGCCTCCTCCGCGCGCCGGGCGTCCCATTCGGCGTCCTCGACGGCGAAGCAGCACTTTTTAAACTTGAGACCGGACCCGCAGGGGCACGGGTCGTTGCGCTTGAGCCCGGACAGGATGCCCGCGCGCCGCGCCTCGACGCCCTTCTCGGGCAGCCGCGGCGGCGGCCGGGGCGCCACCGGGCGGGCCGGAGCCGCGGGAGGCGTGGCCCGCCCACGGGCATCCATCATCGCCGCCATGGTCAGCGCGGTGTCTGCGGCGTCGTCCTCGTCGAGGGCGCGGCCCGCGCCGCCCAGCCCGCCGAGCACGCGCATCGCCTCCTGCGCCTCCTGGGCGACGAGCTTGTCGGCGTCGAGCTGGAGGATCTCCGTGACCACCGCCTCGTCGCGCCAGGAGCCCATCACCCGGAAGAGGTCCGTGCCCTCGCGCTTGTACTCGAGCAGCGGGTTCTTCTGGCCGTAGCCACGCAAGCCCATGCCGTCGCGCAGGCGGTCCATCGCGAGCAGATGGTCCTTCCAGTGCTGGTCTGTTTGGCGGAGCAGCGTGCGCCGCTCGATCTCGCGGAGCCGCTCCGCGCCGATCTGCTCTTCGACAGACTCGTAGCGGTCCATCGCCTCGTCGCGGATCGCCTGACGCAGCTCTTCCCAGGCCATGTCCCGGACCTGCTCCGGCGTGAAGGCCCACTCGACCTGGAAGATCCGCCGAACCCGCTCCGCCAGCCCCGCGACGTCCCACGCCTCCGGGTTGGCCGACTCGTCCGCCGTCTCGCCGAGGATGTCGTCCACGAGGTTGTCGATGGCCTCGACCATCATCTCGCGGATGTTCTCGCCCAGCAGCGCACGGCGACGCAGCTCGTAGACCGAGCGGCGCTGGAGGTTCATCACGTCGTCGTATTCGAGGAGGTTCTTGCGGATGTTGAAGTTGTGGCCTTCCACCCGCCGCTGCGCGTCCTCGATGGACTTGTTGATCCAGCGGTGCTCGATGGCCTCGTCATCCTTGAGGCCCATCTTCTCCATCCAGCCGATGAGCTTGTCGCCGGAGAAGATGCGGAGGAGGTCGTCTTCGAGCGCCATGTAGAAGCGCGTCGTGCCCGGGTCGCCCTGGCGGCCGGCGCGGCCGCGGAGCTGGTTGTCGATGCGCCGGGACTCGTGGCGCTCCGTGCCGATGATGTAGAGGCCGCCCGCCGCGAGCACCTCCGACCGCTCGGCCTCGACCTGCCCCTTGTAGCGGGCGATGGCCTCCGCCATCGCCTCCGGGGGAGCCCGGAAGCCCAGCTCGGCCCGGGCCATCGCCTCGGCGTCGCCGCCGAGCTTGATGTCCGTGCCGCGGCCCGCCATGTTGGTGGAGATGGTGACGGCGCCCTTGCGGCCCGCCTGGGCCACGATCTCGGCCTCGCGGGCGTGTTGCCGCGCGTTGAGCACCTCGTGCGGGATGCCGCGCTGCCGCAGCAGGCGGGACACGATCTCGCTCTTCTCGACGGACACGGTGCCGACGAGGATGGGCTGCCCGGCGGCGTGGACCTTCTCGATCTCATCGAGGATGGCCCGGAACTTCTCGGCCTGCGTCTTGTAGACGACGTCGTCCACGTCCTTGCGGATGACGGGGCGGTTCGTCGGCAGGGGGCATCACGTCGAGGTTGTAGATCTTGAGGAACTCCTCCCGCTCCGTCTCGGCCGTACCGGTCATGCCGGCGAGCTTCGTGTACATGCGGAAGTAGTTTTGGTAGGTCACCGTCGCGAAGGTCTGGCTCTCCGGCTCGACGCGCACCTTCTCCTTGGCCTCGACCGCCTGGTGCAAGCCGTCGGACCAGCGACGGCCGGGCAGCGTGCGGCCCGTGTGTTCGTCGATGATGATGACCTTGCCGTTCTGGACGAGATAGTCGCGGTCCCGCTTGAAGATGGTGTGGGCCTTGAGGGCCTGGGTGACGTGGTGAAGGACCTCGGTGTTGTGGAGGTCGTAGAGGTTGTCCACGCCGAGCTTTTCTTCGATGCGGGAGATGCCGGCGTCGGTGAGGGCCACGGAGCGGCCCTTTTCGTCTACCGTGTAGTCGATCTCGTTCTGCAGGAGCGGAATGACGGCGTCCACGACGACGTAGCGCTCGACCCCGTGGTCCGTGGGGCCCGAGATGATGAGCGGCGTGCGGGCTTCGTCGATGAGGATGGAGTCCACCTCGTCCACGATGGCGAAGTGGTGGCCGCGCTGAACGTACTCGTCGATCGAGAACTTCAGGTTGTCCCGCAGGTAATCGAAGCCGAACTCGTTGTTGGTGCCGTAGGTGATGTCGGCGGCGTAGGCGGCCTTCTTGGAGGCGCCGTCGCGGTCGGAGGTGAGGATCTTGCCGACGGACAGGCCAAGGAAGTTGTAGATCTGCCCCATCCAGTCTGCGTCGCGCGAAGCGAGGTAGTCGTTCACCGTGACGACATGCACGCCCTTGCCGCTCAGCGCGTTGAGGTAGACCGGCAGCGTGGCGGTGAGCGTCTTGCCCTCGCCCGTCTTCATCTCGGCGACCATGCCGCGGTGCAGGACGATGCCGCCCATCAGCTGCACATCGAAGTGGCGCATGCCCAAGGTGCGCACGCTCGCTTCGCGCACCGCCGCGAAGGCCTCGGGGAGCAGCTCGTCGATGGGCTGGCCCTGCTCGAGCCGCCCGCGGAACACGCCCGTCAACGCCTGGAGGTCCGCGTTGGAGCGGCCTTTCATCGCGGGCTCCAGGTCGTTCACCCGGGCGACCAGCGGGTGAAGCTTCTTGACGTAGCGGTCCGCGCGCGAACCGAACACCTTCTCGATGATCCCGTCGAGGCCGAACATCCGCTCTCCCGTCCGCGGCGTGGCTCGCGCGACCCGCCCAAGCTGTACGCCGTGCGAGGCCCGGCAAGGCCCCCGCGTCGGCCCCCGCTATTCCAATAGCTCCAACGGGTCCACCGGGACGCCGTCGATGTGCACCTCGAAGTGAAGGTGCGGCCCCGTGCTCTGGCCGGTGCTGCCGACAGACGCGATGACCTGCCCGGCCCGAACGGGCTCGCCGTCCGCGACGAAGATCCGGCTGTTGTGGCCGTAGCGGGTGCGCAGACCGTCGCCGTGGTCCACGATGACGAGGCGCCCGTAGCCGTCGTTCCAGTCGGCGAAAGACACCACGCCATCCGCTGCAGCCGTCACGGGGGCGCCCCGCGGCGCGCCCACGTCGATGCCGTAGTGGAACTTCCATTGACGCGTGAACGGAGAGCGGCGCCAGCCGAAGCCGCTCGTCAGCACGCCGTCCACCGGCCATCGCCGCGGCAGCACCGCGAGGTTGCGCCCGCCCTCCGCCAGCTCTGCGAGGGGGCCGAGCGTGGCGTCCAGGGCGCGGATGGCCTCCCCCAGCGCGCCCAGGCGGTGGCCGAGGCGCGCGAGCCGCCCGGGGAGATCTGCGGGGTGCAGGGGCGGCAGGTCGTCGGCGGGGTGGCCGTCTTCGCCGGGGCGGAGCGGGCGGTCCGCCCCGGAGAGCGCCTGGCGCACCAGCGGGTCCGTCGCGGAGGGGGGCTCGACGGGGCCCCCGCCGGGCGCGGGGTCGAAGCTGGCTCCCGCCATGCGCAGGCGCCCGAGCTCACGCTCCAGGGTGTCGAGCCGCCCCTCGACCTCGCCGATGGCAGACTTGAGCTCCAGGTTTTCTTCGACCACTCGCCCCGCGTCCCCGATGACGCGCCACCGCTCTGCCATCGCCACGGCACCGCCGGCGCCAGCGCAGAGCGCCACGCCCAACCCCAGCACCGCGAGGCGAACGGAGCCCCAGCGCACCGACCACTGGCGCACCGGGCCCGCGCCGTCGTCGGGCACGAGGAGCAGGGTGAAACGCCGCTCCGCAGCCGGAGGGCGCTGCGTCACGGCACTTCGTCGATCCGCGCGATGACGCAGGTGATGTTGTCGTCACCGCCGCGCTCGCACGCGAGCTCGATGAGACGCCGGCAGGCCTCCTGCGGGCCGTGGTCCAGGCTGGCTTCGCCGATCTCGCCCGTCTCGACCAGGTTGCTCAAGCCGTCGGAGCAGAGGATGAAGCGGTCTCCGCGGCGCACGGCGCAGACCTGGATGTCGATCTCGACGTCCTCCATGTAGCCGAGCGAGCGGGTGATGATGTTCTTGAGCTTGTGGTTGCGGGCCTCCTCGGGGGTGAGAAGCCCAGCCTTGATGCGCTGGTTGACGAGGCTGTGGTCTTCGGTGAGCTGCTCGATGCGGCCGTCCCGAACGATGTAGCCCCGCGAATCGCCGACGTGGGCGATGAAGGCGTTGCCGCCGTCCACCAGCACCGCGACGGCGGTGGTGCCCATGCCTTTGTATTCAGGCTCTTCCACGGCTTTTTCGTAGATCCGGCGGCCCGCGAGGCGGATGGCGTAGCGGAGACGCTCGCGGGTGACCTCGACCGGGCCATCGTCGGCCTCGACCTCCAGCTCGCCGGCCGGGACCTCCGGCGCGACGAGGACCTCCTCGATGGTGTTGACCGCGATGGCGCTCGCGAACTCACCCCCCGCGTGGCCGCCCATCCCATCGCAGACGACGAGGAGATTGATCTCGTCGTTGATGAGATAGTTGTCCTCGTTGTTGGTGCGCTTCACGCCCACGTCGGTCATGCCGCAGGAAGTGATCCGCATCGGTCCTCCGGGCCCGCGGGCGGCGAGCGTGTCGCCGTGCCTAAGCCGGCGAGGGCGCGGCGTCCAAGGCGCGCAGCGCGCCGGCCAACCGCACCCAGTCGCCCAGCGCCAGGACCGCCGGGCGATGCGTGGGCTCGACCCCGGCGGCGGCCAAGGCGGCGTCGGCGGCCTCGCGGCCGAAGCGACTCGCGATGCCGTTGCGGACCGCCTTTCGTGGCGCCGAGAAGCCGGCCTGGACCACCGCCTCGACGAGGGCAGGCGCCTCGGGCGCGGTGGCGGGCGCGGGGAGGAGATCGAGCCGCAGGACGGCGCTATCGACCGCCGGCGGCGGACGGAACGCCCCGGGCGGGACCTTAAACCCGCCCGACGACCGGGCGCGGGCCTCGACATGCACCGACAGCGAGCCCCGCTCGCGCGCGCCGACCGGCGCGACGAGACGCTCTGCGACCTCTTTTTGGACCATCACGACGAGTCGACTCAGCTTGTCCGGACGATCCAGCATGGAGAGGAGGATTGCGGTCCCCACGTTGTAGGGAAGGTTGGACGCGCAGATCCAACCCTCCCCATCGAGCACCTCGCCCCAGTCGAGCGAGAGCGCGTCTGCCTCGACCAACCGAAAGGCCGGGTTGTCGGCGTGTCGGCTGCGCAAGAACGCCGCGACGTCCCGGTCCAACTCCACCGCCAGCACCTCGGCGCCGGCGCGCAGCAGCGCTTCAGTCAACGCGCCGGGCCCCGGCCCCACCTCGACGACCTTCGACCCCGGCCCGATCTCGGCGAGCGCGACGATGCGGTCCACCACGGCCGAAGAGACGAGGAAGTGCTGGCCGAAGCGCTTGCGGGCGGACTGCCCGTAGGCCCGCGCGAGGGCGGCCGGGGTGGTCATGGGGCTCCCGGGGCCCAGCCGGGCCGGGCGGTGGCGGAGAGCGGGTCCCGCCGGCCCGCGAGGAGGTGAAGGCGCCCGGCGAGGGCGATCATCGCGCCGTTGTCCGTGCACCGCGCCCGCGGCGGCAGGAACACCACGGCGTCCAGCGCGGCCACCCGCGCGCGCAGACGGCCATTCGCGGCGACCCCGCCGCCGAGCGCGACCTGCCGAACCCCGGTTTGGACCATCGCGAGCTCGATGCGCGAGACGAGGCAGTCGACCACGGCCTCCTGGAAAGACGCGGCGACATCTGCGGGAGACGCCGGGGCTGGCCCTTCGAGGTGGTTGCGCACCGCGGTCTTGAGGCCGGAGAAGCTCCAATCCAGGCCGGACGGGGACAGCGCGATGCCGCGCCGCGACACGCCCCGCCCGTCGCGCAGCCACGGCCGCGGGAAGGCCACCGCCCGGGCGTCCCCCTGGGCGGCGAGGGCGTCGACCGCCGGGCCGCCGGGGTAGCCGAGCCCCAGCAGCCGGGCGACCTTGTCGTAGGCCTCGCCCGCCGCGTCGTCGATGGTCTGCCCCAGGACCTCGTAATGGCCGACGCCGTGCGCGAGATACAGCGCGGTGTGGCCGCCCGACACGACGAGGCTGAGGAACGGGAAGGCCGGGGCCGGCGACTCGAGAAGCGGGGCGAGCAAGTGCGCTTCGAGGTGGTTGACCGCGACGAAGGGCACCCCCCAGCCGGCGGCGAGCCCCTTTCCCGCGCACAGCCCGACGAGGACCGCGCCCATCAATCCAGGGCCGGCGGTCGCGGCGACGGCGTCTGGGCGGGAGATGCCCGCCTCGGCCAACGCGCGGAGCACGGCCGGCCCGACCCGCTCTGCGTGGGCGCGGCTCGCCACCTCCGGCACGACCCCGCCCGTCGCGGCGTGCATCTCCTGCGTGAAGATCACATCGGAGAGCACGCCACTGGCGTCGACCACAGCCGCCGCCGTCTCGTCGCAGCTCGTCTCGATGCCCAGCACCCGCATGCGCCCCCCTAACGGGTGTCGGCGTGCTGGACCCGCGGCAGGTACTGCGGGGGGTCGAAGCGCCCCTCGTCGCGGTCCCCGTCGTGGCAGGCGGTGCAGGTGTCGAGCGGGGGCGTGCGCACCATCGGCGCCTGGGGCTGGGCGACGTGCGCGGCGCCCGGGCCATGGCAGGACTCGCAGCCGACGTTCGGGCGCAAGGCGGCGCCGGCCGGGCCTTTGGGGCCGTCCGGGTGAAAAAGGCCCGTGGCGTGGCAGGACACGCAGGCCGGGTCCCCGGTCGCGTGGCGGGTGGCGAGCGTGTCCCAGGCATGGGCGTGCGCCGTGCGCGATCACTGGTCCGTGTGGACGGGGTGACAGACCGAGCTGGGCTCGCTGACTACGAACTGTTGGTGGCAATATTCAATTTCGCTACATTATACGACAAAATTGGTG
>JBEIVK010000244.1:0-5904 GCA_040373935.1 Alphaproteobacteria bacterium | reverse complement strand
GGGGGGGGGGGGGGGGGCGGGGTTGTTTGTTGGTGGGGTGGTTGTGGTCATACGGTTTGCCCCCCCCCGCCCCAAGAGAGAGCCCAGCTGGCGCTGCGGGCGATACGCGGGCTTCAGCCGTCGTTTTGGAGCTTCCAGTTGAGGATGAGGCAAGGGGTCTCAAGCGGCAGGGCGTCCTCTGCCTCGCCGAAGAGCGCCTTTTGCTCTTCTTTGGGCAGCTCGAGCCGCGCGAGGCACGGCACGACCATCGCGAGGGCGATGGTCTCGGCGGTGCGCTCCTTGACCCATGCGCCGCGGGATTCCAGGCTGTCGAGGGTTGTCCCGGGGCCGGTGTTCGGGTCGAAGGTGAAGCCCGTCGCGTCCTCGCGGTAGTCGACCGTCGGGATGTCGGCGGCCCACCACTTCGCGATGCGCGCCACGCTCACGAACTCGCTGAGGTCGGAGGGGACGCCCGCGCCGTCGGGGCCGAGTTGCGCTTCGACGGCGCGCAGGAGCTTGGTGGACTCCGTGCGGCCGTCTTCGCCTTCGATGAAGACGCAGTTCCCGGTGCTGGTGCCCGCGCCGGCGGACTGGAAGTTGGACGTGAAGGACTCCGGCAACGCCACGCCCACGATGTCAACGCGCTCTTGGAGCAGGGCCTGACGCTGCTCGGCGAGGTCGATCTTGGAGCTCGTACCGGGAGAGTAGGCGTCGGGCTGCTGGTCCAGGCCCAGGTGGAGCGCCTGGCGCCAGGTCATGCGCAGCGGGCCACGGATGCAGGTGTCGGTGCCCTCGCTGTCCTGGGCGCGCTCGAACTCGGAGGCCTGGAGCGCGGGGCGCGCCGCCAGCCACACGGCGAGGGTTTTGGTGTCCTGGTCCAGCTTTTCGCTGGCGAGCACCCGCTCGCGCCAGTCGATGAAGTCCCGCGCGCGCTTGTCGCGGCCCTCGAGGAGCCACTCGAAGGCCTTGCGGTTCGTGGCGAGGGAGCGGGCCTTCTTCCAGACCATCTCGCGCAGCGCAGCGTCCTTTTCGAGGGCTTGGCCGAGCTTTTTGCTGCGGGTGACGAGATCCGCGAGGTCCGCCGGGCCGTACTCGGCGATGTACTGCTTCCGGTCCAGGTAGGAGCGCTCGGACTCGCAGGCCTCGTAGCGTTGCTGGGTGGTCGCCATGTCCTTTTTCATGCGGACGCGCCCGCAGGACGCGGTGGTGCCGAAGATCCAGCCGCTCGCCAGCATGACCATCATGATGATGTTGCGCGGCTGGTAGATCGCGCCGGACTTGACGAAGGTGACGGCCCGCTGGGCCATCTGCGCGACGCCGTTGGTGAGGACGGTGGTCCAGGCCTGCCGCTTGAGCTCCTTGGCCATCGCCTCCTTGGTGAGGCGGCGGCGCCCGGTCCCGACGGGCTTGCCGGCGGCCTCGCGCTGCTGGATGAGCTCTTCGGGAAGCTCGTCCAGCTCGACGATGAAGCGCGGGCCATCGGGCGTGACGAGCGAGAAGGCCTCGCCGGGGCGGATGGCCGTCGGGGTGTTGAGCTGCTCGGGACGGCGGGCGCCCTGCTTCCACAGGAACAGGGTGGCGGTGCGATCGGCGGGCGCGAGGATGAGGTTCTGCGGGCCCTGGCGGATGAGCTTTGCGTGCTCGGCGACGACACCGAGCGCGGCCGACAGGACGATGTGGCAGCGCTCCGGATCTGCGCCGAGGCGGACTTCCAGACCTTCGAAGGGGCCGAAGCGCGTGCCGCCGAACTCGGGGGCGAGGCGCAGGTAGACGGCGAGGTCCTCTGCGGTCATCCGGTTGATCTCCGGCTCGCATGTTATCCCTGACCGCCGGGTGGGGCACCTTTGCGCCCCTTGCCGCCGCCGAGGGCCCCGTGAACGTCTACCTCCTGCCCTACACCTGGACGCGCCACCTGGCGATGGCGTTGTGGTGCGGCGGCGCGGCGGTGGTCACGTGGTGGCTGGTGCTGTCGGCCCTGCTGTTCATCGGGCTCGACTGGCCGCCGCATTGGGATGGCCCGCTGCTGCTGGGCGCGATGGCCGGGGCGATCGCCGGGGCCTCGGTGCTGGGCGAGGGCAACCTGCGGCGCGTCGAGCTGAAGCGCCGCTTCGGCTGGCCCGTCGTCGCCGCGGCCGTCAGCGCTGCCCTCGCCGTCGTGGGCGACATCGTGTGGCGGGCGCTCGCTGGCGCGATCTTCGCGCGGGACTTCGCGTCGGACGTCTCCGACGACTCGCTCGTGTCCCTGACCTTCCGCTTCGGAAGCTTCGCCGCCGCTGGCTTGGCGACCGCGGTCGGCCCGCTCGCGGTGCGTCGCTTGCACGACCCGCTCTCCCACCTGGCCGGCGGCGTCGGCGGCGCCCTGGCGGGGGCGGCGTCATGGCACTTGCTCGGGCTCACCGGGCTTGGTCAGGGCATGTACTTGTCGGCGGCCGCGCTCGGCTTGGTGTGGGGTGGCGTCTTCGGCCTCCTGAGCTGGGGCATTCCCGATGCGCTCTACGCCGGCTGGGTGCGCGTGCTGAGCGGGAGCCGCCTCGGGGTGCGCATCCCGGTCGATGCCCCGGACGGCCTCCCCAAGGAGCGCTTCATCGGCCATTATCCGCGGGGGCTCGATATCTTCGTGCCCGTGACGGAGGGCGCGAGCGAGCTGCACGTGACCGTCGCCGTGGACGGTCAGCAGCGCTACACGGCGCGCGGGCTCACGCTGCTTCCGGTCCAAGTGCGGCGTTTTCTGGAGAAGGTGGACTTGCGCTACGACCCGCGCCGTCCCGCTCCGCTGGAGACCGGGCTCAGCTCGGGAGACCGCATCGTCGTGGGCGAGGGGGCGCAGCGGGCCGAGCTGGAGTTTCTCATGCTGCCGCGTGAGGAGTCCTGATGCGCGCCGCTGTGCTCGCGCTGGCCGTCGCGGTGGCCTGCGGCAACGACGACCTCACGCCCATCCCAGGCACCACCACGCGGGTCGCCAAGGCCACCGTGGAGCCTCGGGCAGACCTCGCGCTCCGCATTCACACCACCGTCTCGGACTGCCGGGCGGTGGGCGTGACCGACGACCTGCTCGCCGCCTGCTTGCCGCGCGTGGACCGCGCGCACGGCGAGGTTCGGCTGAGCTACCACTTCGAGCAGCAGTCGGGCGCGCGCGAGGCGATGCCGAACGACCGTGATCATCTGAAGGTGGTCCACCAGGGCACCGAGGTGATGGACGGCGCGAACGAGCAGCGGTACACCGTGGTCCCCCACGACCCGCAGGACGCCCGTCAGCTCTACGTTCTCGTCCTGGACGGCTCGTCGTCGATGTTGGAGGGGGGGCGCTTCGAGCAGCTCCGCCAAGCCCTGCTGCTGCCCGAGGTCGCGAGCGCGTTTTTCCCGGATGGCGTGCGCACCGGGGTCACGGTGTTGCAGTTCACGGAGGGCCAGCCGCGGCCGCTCACCGGAAAAGTCGAGATTTTCTACGACAAGCGCAGCTACGCCCAGGCCATCCGGGGCATGAACGTCCTCAGCGGGTACACGCATCTTTACGATGCCGTGAAGTTCGCCACGGGCCCGTTCTTGCGGGACCCGGAGATCGAACGTGCGCTGACCATGGACGACATGGCCGTGACGGTGGTCGCCCTGACGGACGGCTTCAACAACCTTCGGGCCGCGGACACCTGCCGGGACAACGCGGCGCGCCTCGGGCCTTTGCTGCGCCACCTGCGCGATGTACGCGAAGACACGAACAGCAAGCGCCGTCCCACGGTCTACACGGTCGGGCTCGGCCGCCCCATCCGCCGCGACTTTGCGCCGCCGCCCGACAGCATCGAGGTCGACGCGCAGACCCTCTGCGGCCCGAAGGCCGTGGATCGCCGCATCGACGGGGACTTGGAGCGGCTCGGCATCGACAACGCCAGCTTGGCGTGGATCGCCGAGGTCGGCGGCGGCGACACCTTCGTCCGCAACGGTCGGGACGGCCTGGGCCAAGCGTTCCAGGGGGCGGCGGCGCGTCGCTATGGTTGGTTTGAGCTTCGGTATCAGTTGCCGCCCTTCTACCTGCGCCGCGCGTTCACCACCCGCCTTCGCTTGACCGCGCCGACCGCCGATGCTTCGGTGCGCGTCGTTCCGAGCGCGTGGATGGACGGGCCGCCCGGCCAGCTCGACGCGGACGGCTGGGCCGGGCCCGCCTCGCCGCTCGCGACGCTGGGCGTGCTCGTTCCCTTCCTGGGGTTGTTCGTCGCGCTCGGCCACTTGGGCGCGGCCGCCTTCAACACGCGGCGTGCCTTGATGGGCCGCGTGCGTCCCGGCGCCAAGGCCGTTCCCCGCGCGCCGGGGGGTTGAGCCTTGCCGCCTGCCCGCATCGGGTTGTAAGGTCTGTTCGAGGGCGCGCGTTCTGCTGCGTGCGCGGGAGAGGTTCCACTGGGTATCGGACGCTACGAGATCATCCGGGAGCTGGGGGCCGGCCACTTCGGCAAGGTCTTTCTCGGCGTGGGCGAGGTGCCCGCGCGTGGGATGCAGCCGGGGCGCCGCCGCCTCGTGGCGATCAAGAAGCTCAAGGACACGGCAGACCGCGACAGCGTGGACGCGCTTCTGCAGGAGTTCGCGCTGTTGGACCAGGTGAAGCACCGCAGCATCGTGCGGGTCTTCGAGTATCTCCCCGACGAAAACGCCGTTGTGATGGAGTACATCCACGGCGTTACGCTCAAGCAGGTGCAAGACGAGCTGGCGCGCGCCAAGGAGCGCGTGTTCACCGAGGCGGCCGTGGAGATGGGCTGCGAGATCGCGGACGCCCTGTACCAGGCCTGGACGACGCCGGGCGACAACGGCGAGCCGCTGCGCTTGGTGCACCGAGACCTGAAGCCCGCGAACATCATGTTGACGGCCACCGGCGAAGTGAAGGTCCTGGACTGGGGGCTCGCCCGCGTCGACAACGCGGACTTCCGCCGTGAATCCCCGGATCGCCTGCGGGGCACGCCGCTCTACATGGCGCCCGAACAGGCCCGCCTGCTCGCGGTCGACCACCGGACCGACCTGTTCGGGCTCGGCCTGATCCTCGCCGAGCTCCTGTCGGGCCGCCCGGTGTACCGCGTGCCCGAGCAGTCGCGGGACCCGGTGCGCGAGGTGATGGCCGCCATCGAAAAGGGCGACACCCGTGCGTTCTGCGCGGAGCTGGAGAGCCGCCTGCCCGCGGTCGGTCCCTTGCTCACGCGGTCGCTCCAGCCCCGGCCCGAAGACCGTTACCAGACCGGCCACGACCTCCTCGTGGACCTGCGGCGCCAGCTCTACCGGGATCGGGGCGCCTACCTCGAAGAGTTCTGCGAGTTCTTCTTCGGGAGCGTCATGGACATCGGGGAGCCGCCTCCCGTCGATGGCCCCGCGCGCGGGCCCTCGCGGTCCGCGGCCCCGCGCCCGTCCGTGCCGGGCGGCGCCCCGCCCAAGGACGGTGGCCGGCTCTCCATCGAGGAGCGACTCCGTCAGTCCATCGCGCGGGACGCCCGCGCCCGCGGGCCCAGCGCCGCCCCCGAGCCGTCCCCGCGTGGGGCCGCCGCGCCGCCCCCGCCTCCCCGTCCTGGAGCCGAGATGTCCAACGGTCGCAAGCCTCCGCCTCCGCCCGTCGGGGGAGGCGCCTCGCGCGCTGCGCCCTTCGCGCCGCCGCATGCCGCTGAGCCCGCGGGGCGCAAGCCGGTCGCGGTGGGCCAGCGGCGCCCCGACGAGACGGGCATGCTGGAGATGGTGCCTCTCCAGCAAAACCAGGACGAGGTCGAGGTCCAGGGAGATCCGTCCGCCACCGCGTTCTTTGCCATCCCGGCGCCCAAGGCCGAGCGGGCGCGTCCGGCGGGGCCGGGCGGTCCCATCGGTGTGAGCGCGCCGCCCGCGATGGGCGCGCCGCCGCCGCCCGTCCCCCGCGCGCCGATCGGCGCGATGGGTCAGCCGCCCCCGGCGGCGATGCCCGGCCCC
>JBEIVK010000638.1:0-2752 GCA_040373935.1 Alphaproteobacteria bacterium | reverse complement strand
GCAGCGTCTCCCGCCGCCACCGCCCGGTAGAGCTGCAGCGCGAGGTCGTCGGCGCCAGCCGCGCCTTCAGCCACGGTCCGCCCCGAGCGCGTGCAGGGCCAGGGCTGCCGCCGCGGCCTCCAGCGCGCGCGGCGCTCCCACGACGCCCGCCGGCCGATCGTTCTCGGCGAGGTCCGCCAGCGTGAGCCCCAGCAGCGCGAACAGCAGCAGCAGCGGCTCCGGGCTTCCCGCGTTCATCACGATGTTGATGGGGTGGCCGCCGCCCAGCACCGTGACCATCGGCCCGCCCTCGAACTGGTAGCGCGTGACCCCCTCGGCCACCTCGTCCACCCGCGCGGCCACCGCCGCGACGCCCGGCACGTCCACCTCATGCCCGCCGTGCCCCGCGTTGGCGAGCACCAGGCCGTCCCGGGCCCGCAGCAGCGCCTCGGCCGGCAGCGCGCCGTCGACCCCGGTGCAGGTGACGAGCACCCCCGCCGCCTCCACCGCCGCGCCCAGCGTCGGCACGCCGTAGCCGTCGTAGTGCGCGAGCAGCCGCCGCACCGGATCCAGCTCCACCACGTCCACTTGCGCGCCCATCGCCCGCGCCGCCGCCGCGACCCCCTGGCCCACCGGCCCGTAGCCCAGCACCGCCACCCGCCGCCCCGCGAGGTGCAGCCCCGTCAGCGCCTGCACCGCCTGCCACACCCCGAGGCCGACGCCCGTGCGGTTCTCGACGGCGACCTTCAGCGTGCCGGCGGTGAGATCCACCACCGGGAACGGCGGATTGAGCCCGCCCAGCCGCCGCGCCGCGCTGCGCCCGAGCACCGCCGCCCCGCGCACCCGCCCCGCCGCCTCCGGCCGCCAGCGCAGCAGGGTGCCCACGAGGTCGCCGCCCGCGTCCGCCAGGATCTCCGGGCCCTCGTCCAGCAGCGCGCGCTGCGCCTCGGCCCGCGCCCCCGGCGTGTGCACGGTCAGCCCCTCGTCGCGCAACAGCCGGACGATCTCCTGGTCCGTCGTCGCTTCGGCGGCGCCGGCCACGACGAAGCGCCCGCCGCCGAGCTGCAGCTCCAGCAGCAAGGCCGCCGTGGGCGGCGTCAGGTGCGCCACCACGCCCACCGTCCGCCCCTCGAAGGGCCGCCGGGCGGCGAGCTGGTTGCCGAGCGCCGACAGCACGGGGGCGAAGGTCTGCAAGCGGGCGATCTCGGCGCGGGCCGAGCGGGAGTGCGAGGTCATCGGGCCTCCGGGCGGCGGACCCAGGCCCGCACCCAGTTGGAGAGGAGGGCGCGCCCGTGGGCGCTCGGGCGGGTCTCGCCGGGGATGCCGCGGGCCGCCAGCAACTGCGCCAGGGCCGCGTCGTCCATTTCAGGGTGGAACTGCACGGCGCGCAGGTTCGGACCCCACGCGAAGGCCTGAAGGGGCGTATTGTCGGTGCCGCCCAAACACACCACCCCGGGCGGCGGCCGCACCAGGGCGTCCCGGTGCGTGGACTGCACCGCCAGCACCGGCGGCAGCCCCGCGAAGAGCGCGTCCGCCGCGCCCTCCGGCGTCAGCCCCACCGCGATGGTGCCGTACTCGCCGCCCGCCGGGTTGGGCTCGACGCGCCCGCCCAGCACCTCGCCGACGAGCTGATGCCCAAAGCACACGGCCAGCACGGGCACCCCGGCCTCCGCCGCCGCCACGGCGTCCCGCCCCAGCGCCGCCATCCACGGCGCCTCGTCGCGCACCGAGTGCGGCGAGCCCGTCAGCAGCACCCCGTCGAAGGCCCGCAGGTCCGGCCAGGCCTCGCCGCGGTGCGCCCGGCACACCGCCGCCTCCACGCCCAGCCCGCCGAGGATCCCCACGAACCACGCGTCGTAGTCGCCGCGCGCCGCCACGACCTCCGGGTGCGTGCTGCCCGTCTGGACCACCAGCACGCGCGGCCCCCCGCCCGCCGTCGTCTCCGCCGCTCCGCCCATCTCAGCCTCCAAAACACTGCCGCACGAGCACCCGCATCACCCCCGGGAGCTGCTGGTACAGCACCGCCCGGTACACCCGCCCGCGCCCGGCCTCGGCCATCCGCGCGCAGGCCCGCGTGCCTTGCGGCTCCTCCGGGCCCACCTGCACCACGTGCAGCCGCGGGAAGCGCCGCGCCGCCGCCGACGGCTCCGCCCCCACGTTCGCCACGCCGTCCGTCATCAGCACGCCCACCCGCTCCCGTTGGCTGCCCTCGCGCAGCCGCTCCAGCCCGCAGAGCAGCCCCGCCTCGATGTTGGTGTACCCCTGCGCGGGCACCCGCAAAATCCGCCGCACCACCTCGCGCACCGGCGCCGCCTCGGCCAGCCGCACCAGCGCGTGCGCGTGCGTGTCGAAGCTCACCACCGCGAGGCGCTCCACCTTCAGCCGCAGGATGGCCGCCGCCAGGGCCACCAAGGCGATCTTCTCGCCCGTCATCGACAAGCTCATGTCCAGGATGAGCACCACGTCCGCCTCGCGCGGGGCCGTGCGCGCCACCTGCAGATCTCCCGCCGCCCAGGGCCGCGGCTGCTCCAGCGTGGCGTCGAGGTCCAGCTCGCCCTCGGCCGGCCAGCCCTCCACCCGCCCCACCGTCGGCCGCGCCGCGTGCCGCACCAGCGCCCGCGCCCGCTCCAGAATGGCGGCCACCGCGCGGTCCTCCACCTCGGCGCGCAGGTGCCGCGGCAGCGTGCGCTTCAGCTTGTGGAACTGCGTCGCCGCCTCCCACCCGTCCGGCAAGGACTCCGGCGCGGCCGGCGCGGCCACGGCGATGCCGACG
>JBEIVK010000719.1:0-2429 GCA_040373935.1 Alphaproteobacteria bacterium | reverse complement strand
GAAGACCGGCTCATGAATGAGGTGGCGGCCGTAAAGGCACGTTGGGTGGGGGATAGCGTCCCCACGAGCGGGCTCGCCAACATCCTCAAGGCCGCCGTCGCGGACGCAAAGCACCACAAGACCGACCCACTGACCACAGACCTCATCCTCGCCGCGGTCAACGGCGCCCTCACGGCAGAGTCGAACCGCACCCTCGCCGCGCTCCGCACCGCGAGCCACTGGCAAGCGGGGCTCGACGCCGCCCGCAAGGAGCGCGGCGTCCAGGGCTTCGACGACGTCTTGCGGCAGGCGACGGAGCTTCTGCGGGCGGCCGGGGGGGACGACGCCCCGGTCAAGGCCAGCGACGTGCGGGCGCAGTTCAACTTCCAGCACGTCTTCATCGACGAGCTGCAGGACACCAACGCCGCCCAGGTGGAGCTCTTCGACGCGCTCTGCGCCGCCCTCGCAAAGACGGGCGCCGCGCCCAAGCGCTTCTACGTGGGGGACCTCAAGCAGTCGATCTACCGCTTCCGCGGCGCCGAAGTGGACGTGTTCGCGCAGCAGCAGGCGCTTCCCGGCCGCACGCAGGCCGCCCTCAACGCCTGCTGGCGTGCCCGCCCGCGGCTCACCCGCGCGGTCAACCAGCTGTTCGGCCGCGTCCTCGCGCCGGAGTCGGGCGGTGCCTCCACCGACCCGCTCGCGGCAGTCGACTGGCAGCCCCTGGCGTGCCGCTGGGACTCGGCGTCCAACCAAGAAGAGCAGGACACGGGCGTCCCCCCGGTCGAGCTGATCCGCGCGCCCGCAGAAGCGGCCGGCGGTGACCCCCACGCGGCAGACGACGTCGAGGATGACCGGCCGGCCGCCGACACGAGCGGCGGCGGGTCCGGCGAGGGCGACGAGAGCGGCGGCGACGAGGCGCCCAGCGGCGCCGAGGTGGCCGGCATCGTCGCGCGCATCGCCGCGCTGCAGAGCGAGCATCCGGACTGGAAGATCGCGGTGCTCACGCACAGCTGGCACCTCGCGACGCTCTGGGGCGAGCATCTCCACGCCGCCCAGATTCCGGCCTATGTCCAGGGCGGGCGGGGTCTGCTGAGCGACCCTGCGGTCGCGCCGCTGGTCGGGCTGCTCGACGCGCTCGAGCGCGAGGATGACCTCGGCATCCTCGAGGTGCTCCGCGGCCCGCTCGTTGGCCTCAGCGACACGACGCTCTGGGCCGTGCGCAACGCCGCCGGCGTGTCGCTCCCGGACTTCGACACCGGCTCCGACAAGCCCGTCGGCCGCAGCCGCGTGCGCCTGAGCGCCCTGCGCCATGGATTCTCCTTCGACGCCGTCGCGGCGGAGGCTTGGCTCCAGGCAGCGGCCCCCGGCCCGCTCCCCGCCCACCACGGCGAGGCGCTCCGCGCCGACGCGACGCGCATCACGGCGTGGCGGGAGTGGTGGTCCGCCGCCCGCCACGCCTTCGGGCTGGACCCCCTGGACCGCGTGCTCGCGGAGGTCATCTCCGCCACCGGGTACCGGCACACCCTCGCGCAGGGCGACGATCGCGCCGCGGCGCGGGTCCGCCTCGCCGCGCTCCGAAAGTTCGAGCACGCCGTTCGAGAGCTGGCCAGCCAGAGCACCACCGCCGGCGATGTCGTGCGCGAGCTGCGGCGGCGGGACCAGAACGAGGAGGACGCGTCCGCCGCCAGCAACCCGTACAGCGGCAACGCGGTCACCGTGACGGTCGTCCACCAAGCCAAGGGGCTCGCGTGGGATGTCGTCGTCCTGCCGGCGCTGCACAAGGCCACGGTGCGTTCCCGCGTGGACGGCCTCGCCCCGGTTCGCATCGCTCCGCGCGGCGAAGCCCCGATCGACCTTCCGTACGTGCGGCGCACCAAGCGGGGGGACCCCTTGGGGGTCGAAGGCGGCCTCGCGGCGGCGCTCGTCGCGTTGGCCACCGCTCCTTGGGAGCGCGCCGAACAGCGCCGCCTCTTCTATGTCGCGTGCACGCGGGCCAAACAGCGCCTCGTCCTCGGCGGCCTGCCGGCGGGGCGCGCGGACTTGGAGGGGCTCTACGCGACGCTCACCAAGCGCGCCGGCGGCGGCGCGCCCTCCCACCGCCAGGCCAAGTGCTGGTCCGAAGACCTCGTGCTCGCGCTGGCGGTCACCCCGGCCGTCACCGCCGCCGCCGACGCGGACGCGGCCGCGGCCCCCGAAGCCGCCGAAGCCGCCGACACCGGATGGGCCGCTGGCGACGACTGCCCCTGGGTGGCGGGCGCCGACTACACCTGGGTTGAGCCTCCCCCGCCGGCTCCGGCCAACGCCGGTAAGAAACCCACGGAAACCAAGAAACCCGCGGAAACCACGGAAACCACGGAAACCACGGAAACCACGGAAACCACGGAAACCACGGAAACCAAGGTCGCCAATGTCGCCGCCATCGCCCGCGCGCTCCGCGCCGTCTCCGCCGT
>JBEIVK010000803.1:0-2003 GCA_040373935.1 Alphaproteobacteria bacterium | reverse complement strand
GGTGGGGCGTGGTGGCGGTCCCGTCCCGGGGACGCGGGCCCGAGCCTGCCCGTGGTCGTCCCCGCGGGGGCGACGTCGACCTCCTTCGGCTACGCGCTCGCCGCCGTCCCCGCCGGCACCTACACGATCGGCAGCCCCGCGGGCGAGGCCGGCCGCAGCGAAAACGAGGCCCAGCACGTCGTCACCTTGGCGCGCGGCGTCCTGATGGGCGTGACCGAGGTGACCCAGGGGCAGTACCAAGCGCTGATGGGCACCAACCCGGTCGTGAGCCCGTCCGAATGCGCCAAGCTGGGAAAGACCGCCGTCCCCCTCGACGACGAGCCGGTGTACTGCGTGAGCTGGCTGGACGCCGCCCATCTGGCGAACGCGGCGAGCGCAAAAGAGGGCCTGGAGGCTTGCTACCTCATCTCCGGCGATGAGGTGCTGTGGCCCAAGGGCCTCGCGTGCATGGGCTACCGGCTCCCCACCGAGTCGGAGTGGGAGATCGCCGCGCGCGGCGGCGGCAGCGGCATCTACGCCGGCGGAGACGTCCTCAGCGGCCAGGGATGGTTCGAGGGCAACAGCGGCGGGCGCCCGCACCCCGTCGGGCAAATGGCGCCCAACGGCTACGGGCTCTACGACATGAGCGGGAACGTCTGGGAGTGGACCTGGGACATCTACGAGGAGGCCTACCCCAAAGGCCCGGTGACAGACCCGATGGGCGCGGCGGCGGGCTCCAACCGCGTCCTGCGCGGCGGGTCCTGGGACGACTCCGCGCAGCGCGCGCGGGTCGCCTACCGCATCAGCAACCACCCGGGCCGCCGCTACGACTTCATCGGCGTTCGCCTCGCGCGGTCCAACCCGTGAACCCGTGAGGCCCCCGGCCCTCCCTGCGCGCCGAACGAGGCGCGGCCGTCGCCGCCACGCCCCCGCCGGGTGTTCGTGCGGGGACAGGGGAAACCAAGGTTTCCCCCGTAACGCCCCCTTCCTGCTCGCCCCGCGGGCCGGCTACTCCGGCGCGCCGACGCCCGAGGCCACGACCTCGCACGCGGCGGTGACGCTGAACGGCGTAAAGACCACGGCCATGTTGCACATCTCGTCGTCGGCCGTGAGCCCGTAGGCGACGCCCTCCGGGTCTGCGTTGTCCCAGGTGCACGCGAAGGTGAAGCCCTCGCCGGCCCGCACGGGGATGGCCGGGCTCATCTGGGTGATCATCGGGTCGTGCCAGTCGGTGTTCTCGTAGAAGACCTCGCCGGTGGCCGCGCCGTCGTAGGGCGCGATGGTGAAGGACCGGCCGCGGGCGTGCATGTGCGAGGCCAGGAACAGCACCTCGACGTCCTCGTTCATGACGCAGGTGGACCACTCGGTGTGGGCGCTCTCGGCGGGGATGGAGATGTCCTCGTCGCGCACGCTGCCGCCCCACACGCCGCCGACCACCTCGTCTTCGGGGATGGTGAGGGCGTTGATGTAGGAGTAGATGGGCACCTCGGCGTCGGTGCTGTTGACGTAGTGGACCTCGTGCAGCACCTGGATGCCGGGCGGCAGGCTGGCGGCGATGCCCGCGGGGAGCTGGAGCCGGCCCTCGGCCTCGCCCTGGGAGCCGAACATCATCACGATGTCCTCCATGAGCGTGGTGTCGGCGTAGAGGTCGTTGCAGTCGTAGGTGCCTGGCGGGATGGCGGTTTGCGAGAGGGCCGTGGTGGAGAGCGTCATGTGGTGGGTGCCCGGGTTCTCCAGGTAGACCACCTCGTTGACGTGCGCGGTGGCCGCGGTGGGGAGGTTGTAGACCTCGCACAGCCACACCTCGCTGTAGGCCGGGGCCATGCCGAACATCGACACCTGGAAGCCGTCTTCCGGCGCGGGCGGCGCGAGCGTGGGATGGGGCGGCGCTGCGTCGCCGGGCTTGCCGTCGTTGGCGGGGGCGCAGGCGAGGGCGACGGACGAGGCGAGGAGGCAGATGGGGCGCATGCCGAAGTGTACTCCGGCGCCGCGGGGCCCGGGGGCGGGGCCACCGCGCCAGGGGG
>JBEIVK010000600.1:0-2950 GCA_040373935.1 Alphaproteobacteria bacterium | reverse complement strand
GCCGCGACGCGCCACCCCGCCGGGCCCGACCACGGGACGGCGCGACCGGAAGCCGGCCCGCGGCGCCGCAGCGCGGCCCAACGAACGCCGAGGCGCAGACGCCAAGCGGGCGGGACCTCCGGCCCCCGCACCCCGCGCAGGGCGGCCGCCACGAGGACCTCGGCCCGCCCGGGAAAACGCGCATCGGCCCACGCGAGCAGCGCGGGGAGGGCGCGGGCGAGCGCGGCGGCATCGGGGGGTGGGAGCGGCGCCATCGCGGGGATCATCGGCCGAAGGCAGCGCCGGGTCGAGCGCTTGCGCGGCGGCGCGGCCGCCATAAACGCCGCCCGGGAGGACCTCGGATGTTCCGCCTTTTCAGCGCCCTCGCCCTCGGCCTCACCGCCCGCTCCGTCCAAGCCGCCGACCGCGCCGCCCCCGCGAAGGACGCGGCGCCCCCGGAGGCCCGGCCGGTGCCCCCACACCGGCTGGTCTGGTCCAACGCCAGCTTTTTCCGGGTGAACCCGCTGGGCCTCAGCAACACGACCCGCCTCGGCTGGCGCCACAAGCTGTCGGGCCGCGATGGCATCCTCTGGGACGACACCTACGTCTTCGCGGGGCCGTCGGCGGTGGTGACACCGGCCGGGGTGCGCGGTGGGGCGCTGGTGGAGGTGCAGCCGGTGGCCGTGCTGCGGCTGTGGGGAGAAGTGGCGGGCACCCAGTTTTTTGGCACCTTCAACCAAGTGCTGAGCTTCGACGACCCCGGCGCCGCCTGGGACGACGACACCATCGAACGGCTGGGGGAGGCCGGCGTCCCGGCGCCGCGCAGCGGGTGGGTGGCGACGGGCGGGGCGACGCTGCAGGCGAAGGCCGGGCCCGTGGCCGTGCGCTCCGCCATGAGCTTCACGCGCTTCGACCTCGCCCTCCCGGCGGGTGACGCCTACTTCTACGACCAGCTCTGGGACCGCCTCGCCCCCAATGGCCGGTGGATGGCGCTCAACGACACCGACCTGCTCGGGCTGTTTGGCCCGGTGAAGGCCGGCGCGCGCCTGAGTTGGACGGACGACCTGGGCGCGCAGCCCGACGACACGCCGGGCGGAGAGGCGCAGCTCCGGCTGGGGCCGCTCGTGGCTTGGCAGGTCATCGATCGGGCTCCCGGCGAACGGGTGAGCCAAGGGACCGTGTTCGTGATGGGCCAGTGGTGGCTGCGGCACCCGTACCGAACCGGCGCGGTGTCGCCGCAGGCCTTCCCGCTGGTCGCGGTGGGGTACGCGGCCTCCGGGGACCTTCGGGCCTGGTGAGGGCAGCGCACCCACGCGGGGCGACGGGAAGGGGGCGTTACGGGGGAAACCTCCGGTTTCCCCTGTCCCCTGAACAAGATCTGGCCGGGGCAGGCCGGCGGGACCCGGCGCGGAGGGTCAGGGGCGGGAGCCCGGGTGGCGGACGCCGGAGAGCAGCTCTTCGAGGCCGAGGAGGGCGCAGCCGATGTGCTGGACGGTGTCGATGCGGACGTCGAGGGCGCCCGGGCTGTCCCGGAAGCCGCCGATGAGGCGCGCGGGGCGGCCGAGGAAGGGGGCGTCGGCGGCGCGGTAGGCGGCGTCGAGGAAGAGGCGGCCGTAGTCCTGGGCGGCGGCGGCGTACGGGCCGGTGGGATCGAGGAGGGCGGCGGCGACCACGGCCTCGGCGACCCCGCCGGCGGGGCCAGCGGCAGGGCGAAAGCCGCCGGCAACGGCGGGGTGGACCTCTGCGGCGAGGTAGGCGCGGCAGAGGGACCAGCCGCCGGGGGTGCCGATGGCCTCGGCGGTGGCAGCGGCGGCGATGCAGGACCAGTGCTCGTCGAGGGGGACCAAGCGGTCCGCGCCGAGCGGGGCGTAGGGCCCGTCGAAAAAGGCGGCGGCGCGGGCGAGGGCGGGGGCGGCGCCCGGATGCCCGGCGCGGGCGAGGGCCGCGAGGGCGAGCTGGGACTGGCCGTGGCCGTAAGGGTTTTGGGGCTGGGGCGCGAAGTCGCCGGTGGCGCGGCTGGCCTCCCCGCGAACCTGCCCGCGGGCGTCCACCGCGGACGCGACGAAGTCGCCCCACGGGGCGGCGATCGGATCGTCGAGGGCGACGGCGGCGAGCACCGCGAGGGCCGTGGTGCCGACCCAGGCCACGCCATCGGACCGGCGGCCGTCGGCGAGGTAGGCGCGGCCGTCGGGCAGCGCGGTGCTGCGGTCCTTCATCCAGGCCAACGCGCGGCGGGCGGCGGCGTCGAGGGCGGGATCTCCCGAGCGCTGGGCGGCGCGGGCGAGGAACCACGTGGTGCCGGCGTGGCGCGGCAGGTTGTAGCCGCGGCCGGCCTCGCCGGAGGGGCCCTTGACCTCGTAGGTGAAGCGGCCGTCGGCGTCGAGGTTGGCGACGAGGTGACGCGCGCCGGCGAGGGCGGCCTCGCGCACGGTGTCGGCACCGAGCGGCGGCGGGGCGGACCAGCCGGCGCCGAGGCGGGCGGCGCCGGTGGGACCGGCGATGGCGCTGGCGAAGCGGGCGGGGCGTGCGCCGGGCGAGGGCGGGGAGGGCTGGGGAACGCCCCAGGGGCCGGCGAGGGCGTGGCGGCGGAGGGCGCGGGGGCGCCACAGCGCCGACGGGGAGCGGGCGGCCGCGGGCGCGAGGGCCCAATGGCCGCCGGTGCCCTCGGGCACGAGGCCGCTGGCCCACGACTCGACGAGGACATCCACCACCACGGCATCGGGAGCGGGCGGCAGCGCTGCGACGGCGGCGGCGAGGGCGGACGCGGCGTCGGGGCCGGCGGCGGGCTGGGACGCCGAGGCGACGCCGCCCGACCAGGCGGTGACGAGGAGCTGAACGGGGCCGGTGGGCGGCAGCGCAGGGGCGGGCGCGCCGGTGGCGTGGGCCCAGGCCGCGGCGGCGAGGGGCAGCGGATCCACGGCCGCGGGGGCGCGCTGGTGGCCGACGGTGCCGGCGAGCGGGGCGGCGTCGG
>JBEIVK010000231.1:0-6098 GCA_040373935.1 Alphaproteobacteria bacterium | reverse complement strand
GGGCCGCGGCTGGTCCCGGGGCTGGGTGCGGCGCTCGCCGTGCCTCTCGCGCGCGTCGGCTGGGCGCAGCGCGGCGAGCGGATGATCACGAGCCTGCGCGCCGCCGCGGCCTTCCCCCCCGCCGAGGCCCCCGTGGAGGCCACCGTGGTCGGCCCGCTGGACCGCCGGCGGCCCCTGCGCTAACCGCCTTCGTGCCCGCACTTGCCCGGAGCCGCCGTGTCCGTCGTCGACCGCCTCCAGTCCCTGGTCACCTGGGCCCCGCTCGCGCCGGGCGCCGCGGCCCCGCGCCTCTCGCTCACCGCCGATGACGGCACCTGGGTGCGCCTCACGGACTTTCGCGGCGCCGTGCACACCGTGTTCCTGTTCGCGGCCCACCCGGACGACGACGAGACGGGCCTCTGGCTCCAAGCGTGGAGCGCCGAGAAGCCCCAGCTGGACGGCCTGGAGGCCGCGCTGTTCGGGGTCGCCACCGCCCGGGCCGACGCCCTGCGCGCCCGCCGCGCCGCCCTCGGGCTCTCGTTCCTGCTCTTGTTCGACCCGCTCGGCGTGGACGCCCGGGGCTTCCGCGCGTCGAGCCGGTGGCGGCCCGCGCTCAAGGACACCGTGGTCGTGGTCGGCAAGGACGGCCGGGTGCTGTGGTCGGGGCGCGGGCGCGTCGGGCCGGCGGAGGTCCTGCCGGCCATCGCGAAGGCCCAGGGCGTCGCATGGGGCGAGGGCCCCGCCAAAAAGGGCGAAGTGCAGGTCATCCCCAGCGAGCGCGCGGTCGCCCTGCTGACGGCGCCCGGCAGCCGCTACGTGCTCGTCGATGTGCGCACCCGCTCGGAGTACGAGGCCGACCACGCGCCCTGGGCCCGCCACATCCCGGTGGACGAGCTGCCGCAGCGCTACGCCGAGCTGGGCCAGGGGACGCACATCCTCTGCGTGTGCCAAGCGGGCGGGCGATCCGCTGCCGCCGCCGAGTTTCTGGCGAGCATCGGCGGCACGGAGATCTACAACGTCGAGGGCGGCATGAGCGCCTGGGCCGGCCCGCGCGTGACGGGCGGGGCGCGGCAGGAATAGCGGGCGCGGGGCGCGGCGCAGAACGGGGATGAATGTTAGCCTTGACGCCGCAAGCCGCACGGACGCGCGGGAGGTCGGATGATCGAGGGCTGGGTGCTGTGGGCGGCCATCGCCCAGGTCGAGACGGTCGAGGAGCCGGGCATGCTCGCCCTGCTGACCGACGCCGACATCATCGTTCAGGGCGTGCTGTTCGTGCTGGTGGCGATGTCGGTCATCTGCTGGGGCATCATCGGCAATCGCTGGAAGGTCCTCTCCAAGGCCCAGAGCGAGACCGCCGCCTTCCTGGACACCTTCTGGAAGTCGCGGCGCTTGGACCAGGTCTACGACGGGGTGGACCGCTTCGCGCACAGCCCCGTCGCGGTCGTCTTCAAGGCCGGCTACAAGGAGCTCACCTCCTTCACCGCCGCCGCGCCCCAAGACGCCAACGCCATCCAGATCGCCGCCGAGGACAACGTCGTCCGCGCGCTGCGCCGCACCCGCACGGTCGAGCGCTCCCGGCTCGAGCAGTCCACCGCCTTCCTGGCCACCACGGGCAGCACCGCGCCCTTCATCGGGCTGTTCGGGACGGTCTGGGGCATCCTGCGCGCCTTCCAGAAGATCGGCGCCACGGGCCAGGCCACCATCGCCACGGTCGGCCCGGACATCGCGCACGCGCTCATCGCGACGGCGGTGGGCCTCGCCGCGGCCATCCCGGCGGTCATGGCCTACAACTACTTCAACAGCCGGGTCCGCGCGCTGTCGACGGAGATGGACAACTTCTCCGACGACTTCCTCAACATCGTCAAGCGCCACGTCCGGTCGAGGTGAGCCGTGGGGATGTCGAGCGGCGGTGACGACAGCGGGATGATGTCCGAGATCAACGTGACCCCCTTCGTGGATGTCATGCTCGTTCTGCTCATCATCTTCATGGTGACGGCCCCCATGATGACGACCGGCGTCGAGGTGGAGCTGCCGCGGGTGGACGCGCCGTCGATGCCCCAAAAGGAAGAGAGCCAACTCGTGCTCGGCGTGAAGGGGGATGGCACCTACTGGATCCAGAAGCTCCAGGTCCCCGAGGAAGAGCTGCTGCCGAAGCTGAAGGCCATCATCACGGCCAATCCCCAGCAAGACGTGTTCGTGCAGGCGGACGCCGCGGTTCCCTACGAGAAGGTCGCCCGCCTCATGGCGCTGTGCACGGAAGCCGGAATCCCGCGTGTGGGTCTCGTCACGCAGCCGGGAGTGGACTGATGCTGCACCGCGACGACCGCCTCCTGCCGCAGGTCGTGGGCTCTGCCCTCGCGCATGGGGCCGTCGCGCTGGTCGTCGTCGCGGTGGACTTGCTCTGGCCCGAGTCGTCCACGCCGCTGCTGCAGCCGGACAACGTCATCCAAGCGACCGCCGTCACGCGCCTGCCCAAACAAACGACGCGCATGACGGAGAAGGCCACCCGCACGCCGGATCCGCCGCCGCCCGAGGCGGCGCCCGTGCCCGTGCCGCCGCCTCCCCCCGCCGGTGCCCCGGAGGCGCCGCCGCCGCCGCCGCGCAGCTCGGACATGGCCCTCCAAAAGGAGAGCGCGCAGCCCAAAAAGGGCGCGCCGGAGCAGGCGCCCGCCCCGCAGGACCGCACGGCCGACCGCGAAGCCCTCCTGCGGGAGCAACGGAAGGCGGCCCTGCTGCGAGACGCGACCGCGGCCATCGGCACCGAGGACCGCGTCGCCACCGACCCGAACGGCGTGGACCCCTCGGAGGCCACCATCGGCAGCGGCGTGGGGGCCCCGCTGGATCCCGCCTTGTCGCGGTACATCGAGTCCATCCGGGCTGCCGTCATCCCCAACTGGACCCCTCTCCCGTCGATGGTGGCAGCGCATCCCGAGTACCAGGTCGTCGTGCAGGTGAGCGTCTCGGCGGACGGCAGCCTTGGCCCGCCCAAGGTCGTGAAGTCCAGCGGCGACGCCGGCTTCGACCGCAGCGCCACCAACGCGCTCCTCAAGACGGGGCGCATCCCGCCTCCCCCGGCGCGGTACCAAGCCACCGCCGCGCGCGGCGTGCAGTTCGTGCTGTACGCCAAGGACAAGCAGTGAAGCTCCGCTCCCTCCTCCCTGCCCTCGCTGTCCTCCCGGTCCTGCCGCTGCTGCTGGCCTCGCCGCCCGCGCCGGCGCAAGCCCCCGCCGAGGACGCAGAGACCCGCACCATCGTGGTGGACCTCTTCCGCCACGGCGCCAGCAAGACGCCACTCGCGGTGCCGCTCCCCGAGGGCGCGAGCGACCAGGCGCGCGAGTTTCACGCCATCTTGATGCGGGACCTCGAGCTCTGCGGGTGGTTCGACCTCATCGACCCGAAGGCTTTTGTCGAGCCCGCCGAGGCCGGGCTGCGGCCCGGCAGCTTCCGCTTCGAGGACTGGGAGGTCCCGGGGGCGAGCGGGCTCGCCAAGACCAGCCTGGGCGCGTCCGACGCGGGCGGCGTGCGGGCCGAGGTGTGGGTGTACGACGTGCCGGGGCGCCGCAAGATCGGCGCGCGGGCCTACTCCGCGGGCCGAGAGAACGTCCGCACCCTCGCCCACAAGGTCGCCAACGAGATCATCCTTCAGATCACGGGCCAGCCCGGGCCGTTCAACACGCGGTTCGCGGTGAGCGCGCAGCTCGGTGGCAACAAGGAGATCGCGGTCATCGACTTCGACGGGCACGGCCTCGTTCCGGTCACCAAGAACGGCAGCATCAACCTCCAGCCTGCGTGGGACCCTTCGGGGCGCCGCATCGCGTTCACGTCCTACATGGGCGGCAACCCGGACCTCTACGTCGCGGACCTGGGCGCGGGCCGCATCACGCGGGTCTCGGCGCGGCCGGGCATCAACACCGGCGCGTCGTGGCACCCCCGGCGGCGGCTTGCTCGCGCTCACGCTGTCGCCGGGCGGCGACTCGGACATCTACACCGTGGACGCCGCGTCGGGCAAAGAGGTCGCCCGCATCACCAAGTCCTTGGGGATCGATGTCAGCCCGGCCTTCTCGCCCGATGGCGGGCGCATCGCCTTCGTGAGCGAGCGCAGCGGCGGGGCGCAGATCTACGTGGCCGGGGCCGACGGCAGCGCGCCGCGGCGGGTCACGTTCCAGGGCAGCTACAACACAGACCCGGCGTGGTCGCCCGACGGCAAAACCTTGGCCTTCGTGGGGCGGGACGGCAACTTCGACGTCTTCACGGTGGAGGTCGACACCGGGCGCACCACGCGGCTCACGCAGGGCGCCGGCGACAACGAGGACCCCTCCTGGTCGCCCGACGGCCGCTTCGTCGCCTTCAGCAGCACCCGCGCCGGTGGGAGCCACATCTGGATGTCCACCGCCAACGGGGCGCACCAGGTCCAGCTCACCTCGGGCAAGGGCGGTTACACCAGCCCCGCCTGGTCTCCGGCCCTCGCCTGGTAGGTCCCCATGCCCCGCGCCGCCATCGACATCGGCAGCAACACGCTCCTGCTTCTCATTCAAGACGACGCGGGCGTCGTGCTCGCGGACGAGGCGCGCATCGTCGGGCTCGGACGGGGCCTGGGAGACCGCGGCCTGTTCCTGCCAGACCGCATGGACGCCGCGCTCGACGCGCTCCGGGACTTCGCGGAGATCGCCAAGCAGCTCGGGCTGGCGCCCTGGGAGGTCCGCGCGGTCGCCACCAGCGCGGCGCGGCGGGCCCTCAACGCGCGCACGTTCTTCCAGCGGGTCGAGGCGGAGACGGGGCTTCGCGTGCGCGTCATCAGCGGAGAGGACGAGGCGGCCCTCACCTGGGCGGGCGCGCTGGGCGGCTTGGTGCTGCCCGAAGGCCCCATCGCCGTGGTGGATCTCGGCGGCGGCAGCACCGAGATCGTCGTCGGCACCGCGGAGCGCGTGCTCGCGCGGCAGTCGTTGGAGCTCGGCACGGTGCGGCTCACGGAGGCCTTTTTCACGGCCGAAGACGGCCGCCCGCGCGCTGGCGAGGTGGGTCGTCTGCGGGCCCACATCGAGTCTGCCGTGGCGGGTTTTGCGTGGCCCGTGCTGCCGCGGGCCCTCGTGGGCGTGGCGGGCAGCGCCACCACCCTCTACGCCATCGAGGCCGGGCTGCCGGCCCTCACGCGAGACCGCGTGCACGGCGCGCGCCTGTCCCGGGCAGCCCTGCGCCGCGCGGTGGACCGCTTGGCCGAGGCCGGGCCGCGTGAGCGCCGGGAGATCGCGGCGGTGGCGCCCGAGCGCGCCGACTACCTGCTCGCCGGGGCGATTGTGCTGGAGGCGCTCTGCACGCGCGCAAACCGCGACTCGCTCCTCGTGAGCGACGGCGGCGTGCGGCACGGCCTCCTCGCCGCGCCGGCCTGAGCCGCGCTACGCTCAGTCCCGCTCGCCCCCGCGCGCCGGAGCCCCCGTGTCCCCTGCCCTGCTCCTCCTCGCTGCGGCGGCCTTCGCCGGCCCGAAGGCGCCCGCAACCCGCGCCGCCGCGCCCGTCGCCGTCGAGAAGTCCATTGTGCGGCTCTCCAACACGGCGCAGCGGGCGGACTGGCGCGTACCCTGGAACCCGGGCCGCACCTCCAGCGGCACCGGCTCGGGCTTCGTCATCGAGGGCGGGCGCATCGTCACCAACGCCCACGTCGTGTCCGACAGCCGCAACCTCGTCATCCATCTGCACGGGGATGCGAACCCGCACCCGGCGCGCATCGTCGCGCTGGGCCACGACTGCGACCTCGCCATCGTGGAGCCGGTGGAGCCGGGGCTGCTCGATGGCCTGACCCCTCTCCGCATCGGCGACATGCCCGCGATGGGCGATGAGGTGACGACGCTCGGCTACCCGGCGGGCGGGCGCTGGCTGTCGAGCACGCGCGGGGTGGTGAGCCGCATCGACGTCATCGCCTCCGTGCACAGCCCGGGGAGCAATCACCTCGCCATCCAGACAGACGCGGCGATCAACCCCGGCAACTCAGGCGGCCCGGTGATGGGGGGCGGCGCGGTGGTGGGCGTGGCCTTCCAGGGCATCGGCAGCCTGGAGAACGTGGGGTACTTCATTCCACCGCCGGTCATCCGGCATTTTCTGGAAGATGTCGCAGACGGCAACGG
>JBEIVK010000131.1:0-8646 GCA_040373935.1 Alphaproteobacteria bacterium | reverse complement strand
TGGCGATGGCCTCGCCGATGCCCCGGCTGCCCCCGGTGATGAGGATCCTCCGCCCGTCCAAACGACCGCCCATGCGCCCTCCCCAGCCGTCACGGGAACGTTTCCGCGGCTCGGCAAACGCCCCGCTATTGCAGAGGCCTACCCCTTGCACGGAGTCTCCATGCGTCCGTCTCTCGCCCTGTTCGCCGCGTCGCTGCTCGCCGGCTGCAACAACCTGTCTGGCATCTGGATCTTCGAGATCCCCTGGGAGGAGGACAACGGGTCCTGCACCACCACCATCGAAGAGAACTTCACCGACGCCTACGTCCCGCAGGCCACCACCCCCGGCGAGTCCCCCTGGACCTACGGCGGCGAAGAGCGCGGCAGCGACGCCATCGCGTTCGGGCAGATCGAGACCTACGGCAAGGGCCAGGCGGTGCTCGTCATCGGCACCACGGCGTGGCCGGGCACGAAGGAGGGCGACTCCTGGACCTTCACCTTCACGAAGGACACCGAGGACATCGACTTCGCCAACCACGAGAGCGGCTACGGCTACCAGGAGTCCTCCACCTCCGAGGCCAGCACGACGTACACCTTCACCCCGGGCCGTGGGCGCACCGCCGAGGTGGAGGTCGTGGGCGGCAGCCAGGACAAAGTCGTTTACGAAGAGGTGGACACCTGGACGGAAGAGCTGCTCGGCGAGATCGGCTACACCGGCCAGATCCCGGCGGACCAGTACCTTGTCGTCGGCGAGGGCTTCAACCAGGAGGCCGCCGTCAACACCTACGACGTCGAGGATTGCACGGCCGGTGACGGCACCTGCCGGCTCAGCGTCACCACCCGCTGCAGCGCGAAGGGCTCCTTCACCGCCACGCAGACGGACTTCGAGGACGAGGACTACTACGAGCACCTCGCCGGCGCGGGCCAGTAAGGGGTGCTCCGGGCGGTGGCGGGGGGGCCGGTCGCGCTACACTACGGACATGCGCGCCCCCGTCTCCGCCCCGCCCAATCGCAAGGTCGACCTCCTGCTCGGCGTCGTCGCTCTTCTCATCCTCGTCGTCACGGTGCCGGTGTTGATGGGCCCCGCCGACAAGGACGTCAAGCGGTTGTTCTTCCTGGGGGCGCTCATTCTGCTGCCGGCCGCGCTGCTCGGTCTGTTGCAGCGGCGCTTGGGGCCGCGGCGCATCGAGGGCATGGTCCGCCGCGACTGAGCGCGTGGCCCGGCCCTGGGCCGTGATCCCGGGCGGTCACGTCCTGTCGCGGCCCCTCATGCCCGCCGCTCGGGGATCCGTGTCTCCGGGTGTCCCCCGCGCCCTCCGCGGGGGCCGGAGCCCCGATGGTCCCGTCTCGTGAACGCCGTCGCGCCGTCGTTCTCGATCTCCTGCTCGCCACCCTGGCGCTCGGGCTTTTCCTGCTGCCCCTGCCGATGCTCGTCGCGGGAGGCGGGCGCGCGGCCGACCGCCTGCTGCTGCTGCTGGCCCTGGTCGTGCCGCCCACCGGGTTCCTGGTGTGGTCTCACTGGAAGCACCGGCCGGCCGCGGCCGCTGCGCCGCGGGCCACCGGCTGAGCCGCGTTGGCGTCGCCGGCCCCGGCGGATACGCCATCCGCGGGGGAAGCGCGATGCAAAGCCGCTGGGTGGCCCTTGTCGTTGGCGGAGCGGCCTGCGCTCCTGACGCCCAGTCTCTCGGCGGCTTCTCGCTGGCGTGGGAGGGGGGGCGCCTCACGGTCGACGAAGGCGGCCGGCGGCGGCTGGACATCGTCGGCTTGTCCGCCGGCACCGGCGACGCCGAGGTCACGCATCAGGTCGGCAGCTATCGCTTCGACGACGCGTCCATCTCGCTGGAGCGCGCCGTCGCCGCAGACCGCCAGTCCGGCCGCAACGCGCCCGTGCTCGCGCTTCGCCTTCAGGATGCCCGCGGAGAGGACCTCCTCCTCCTCCAGGCAGCGCCCGTGGCCGGCCAGCCGGGCCTCCTCCGCATCGACCTCGCCGCCCTCTCGCCGGACGCCAACCGCATCCAGGCCCGCTTCGCGTGCGCCGGCGGCGGCGAGGATTCCTTCTTCGGCGGCGGCGGGCACGCCTTCGACGTCGACCACGCGGGCGAGGCCTTTCCCCTCTGGGTGAGCGAGCCCGGCATCGGGAAGCGCGACAACGACGGCCCCTCAGACCTCTGGTTCATCGAGGGCGCCCGCCACGCCGCCTCGTACCCGGTGCCCTTCTTCGTGCACGCCCCGGCCGCGACGGGCGTGTCCACCCTCACCTGGTCCCGCGTCGAGGCCGAGCTCTGCGTGGACGACACTTGGTCCATGACGGCCTGGGACGGCCAGGCCACCCTGCTCGTCACCACCGCCGACACGCCGCTCGGTGTCGTCGAGCGCCACACCCTCGCGCCGGGTCCTCTGGCGATGCCGCCGGACTGGGCGTTCTATCCCTGGAATGACGCCATCCGGGGCGAGTCGCGCGTCCGCGAGGTCGCGCGGGCGCTGCGCGAGGCCGGCGCGCCGTCCTCGGTCATCTGGTCCGAAGACTGGAAGGGCGCCGAGGAGACCCCCCTCGGCTACAAGCTCTCCGACGAGTGGTTCGTCGACACGGCCCTCTACCCGGACGCCCCCGCCCTGGACCGAGAGCTTGAGGCCCTGGGCTTCAAGTGGCTCGGCTACTTCGCGCCCTTCCTCACCGAGGGCACCGCGAGCGCAACCGAAGCCGAGGCCTTCACCATCCAGCACCCCGACGGCGGCCCGTACTGGATGACGGGCTCCGACTTCCACAACGTGACGTCGCTGGACCCGACGAACCCCGGGGGCGTGGAGTGGGCGCTGGAGCAGATGGAGGCGAAGGTCGCGCTCGGCTTCGACGGCTGGATGGTCGACTTCGCGGAGTGGCTGCCGCCGGACGCCCGGCTCGCCGGGATGGACGCGATGGACGAGCACAACGCGTTCCCGAACGCCTGGCACACGCTCAACGCCGCGGCCGTGGAGGGCCGGGACGCCGTGCTGTTCACGCGATCGGGCTGGTGGGGCACCGGCAGCGTGAGCCCCGTCACCTGGCTCGGAGACCAGCAGACGGACTTCTCCGTAGACGACGGGCTGCCCACGGTGCTGCCGATGGCGATGGGCACCTCGATCTCAGGGTCGCCCTTCCTCGGGTTCGACATCGCCGGCTACAGCACGGTCGGCACCTCCAACTCCACCAAGGAGCTCTGGTTCCGCTGGTGCAGCCTCGGGGCCTTCTCACCGATCATGCGCACCCACCATGGCCGGGAGGACGCCGAGAACTGGCAGTTTGACCGCGACGCCGAGACGGTCGCGCACTTCACTCGCTACGCCCGCGAGCACGCCGCGCTGTTCCCGTACCTGCGCGGGCTCGCTGCCCAAGCGGAGCGGCGGGGGACGCCGCTCGTGCTGCCGCCGGCGCTGGTCTACCGCGAGGACGATCCGGCGCGGGTCGACGCCTACCTCCTTGGCGCGGGCATGCTCGTCGCCCCGGTCGTCGCCGCGGGGGCGACGAGCCGCACGGTCGCGCTTCCGCCGGGGCCGCGCTGGTTCGACTACTGGTCGGGGGCGGAGGCCGCGTCCGGTGTGGTGGCGGCGCCGGCGACGGAGATCCCGGTGTTCATCGCCGAGGGCACGATCGTCCCGCTCTTCCTCGACCCGCCGGACACCCTCGCCGGCGCGACCGACCCGTCCGTCACCACCGCGGCCGACGCCGACGGCGCCCGCCGGGTGCGCGTCTTCGGGGCGGGCGGGCGCTTCACCGAGGCCGACGGGACCCGCTACACGCTGCGCGGCACGCCCACGGAGGCGGCGTCGGTGACGCAGGCGCTTCGCAACGGGGAAATCGCCGTCGGCGGGGCCACGCTCGTCATCGAGGGGCCCGTGGATCGGGAGTACACCGTGGAGATCGTGCCGTGAAGGGCGCGGCCAGCAGCGGATTGGCGGAGGCGCCCGTACGGGCGCTCTCGGACGAAGGATCTGCGCATTGAACGTATTTTTGTCATGGTTTGTCATCTCACTGCAGTCCGGCCGCGGATAGGCCGACTATAGAGGGGGAGGCACCACTTGGGGTGCCCTCGGTTGTGGAGGTTCGTGTCATGCAGGCCGCAACGTCGTCCTTGGGGGCCGTCCGGGTTGTCTCGGTCCCCGTAGAGCGCGTCCCCGCGCTGCCGGTTTCGTCTCCCGCGCCCACCCGCGTGGTCGACGCCGTGGAGATCAGCCCCGTCGCTCGCGCGCAGTCCGAGCTCGCCGTCGCCGGCGGGGTCGCGGCTCCCCAGGAGTTCGAGCACCTCTCCGTCATCATTGGCGACAAAGAGCCCAACCTCGAGCTCAAGTCGGCGATGGTCGAGATGGCGGTGCATTGGATCACCCAGCGCCGGTTGGAGTCCTTCCGCGCGAGCCACACGCCCACGGGCGAGTCCGTCTCCGAGCGCACGGCTGCGGCCGTCGCCCGCGCCAAGGAGCGGGGGCTGCCCGACACCCCAGAAGATCGCCGCACCTTGGGCGAGCGCTTCCCCAGCAGCTTCTCCTCGGCGCTCGACGACAGCACCACGGTCTCGGGCGGCACCCTCGTCACCGCCGACGGCCAGCGCGTCGGGTTCAGCCTGTCGGTCGGCGCGTCTGGGGACGCCTCGGCTCCGGCCGCGCCCGAAGGCGGCCTGCTGCTGAGCTTTGGCGGCGATGCGGATGCCCTCGGCAGCCGGCGCTTCGCCTTCACGGTGGACGTCGCCGGTCCCGATGTGGGCGACATCTCGGTGTGGGAGCACACCCCGGCCGGCGCCTCGTTGGCTGCCGTCGGCGTGCCGGGCGCCGGGTTGGCGCTCGTCGGCGAATAGCCGCCTCCACCGCGGGCGCCCGCGGTCGGGGGTGTCCGAGAGCCCCGGCGGGTCCGCCGGGGCTTTGTCGTTCCGTCCGGGGCTCCCAGGAGCGCAGCGGGGCCCGGCCGCGCGGGAACGCCGGCCCCCGCGGCATCCGGGGGGCGTTTGCCCGCGCCGCATGGTTGGCCGCGGCGCCAGCCGGTACCGGTGGGGGCGATGACTGCGGCGCAGCGGGGCCTGTGCGGCGGATGCCCCTGCCGGGCGGATCAGGCGGAGACGACCGGCACTTGGCCGCGCCCGACGAGGACCGCCGCGATCGGGTGCGTGTCATGGAGGAGCGTGAGCCGCCGCAGGAGGTCGCCCACCGCCGTCGTTTCGGCGCGCCCGAGGTCAAAATGGTGGACGACGACGGCGTGGCCGAAGGGCTCGGCGTCGCTCGCCTCGTGGAAGCGCCCGCCCGTCGTGCTGCCGAAGGCCCCATCGAAGCCGGCGCGGTACCAGTCCCCCAGCACGGCGTCCAGCGCGGCGGCGGCGGCCGGCTGCGCCTCGGCGAAGCGCACCGCCACGCGCAGGTGGTTCCACGGGCACTGGCTCGACACCCACACGGCGAAGGGATGCTCGCGCGGCGGCCACGCCCACAGCACCGGCGAGTGGGCCAGCGGCTCGTAGCCGGCGATGGCGACGACCATCGGCTGGTCTCCCACGCGCCCGACCTGCCCCGTCTCCGGGTTGACCAAGTCGACCCGAACGGCCGCCCAGGGGCGCGCGCCCTCGGGGATGGACAGGACCAGCGTGCCGTCCTCGTCGCGTGCCATGCGCGCTGGCTCGGCGATCCAGCCCTGGGCGACCAGCGGCTCGCCGTGGTGGTTGAAGAACTCCACGTAGGAGCCGCGGTGCGCCGCGAGCAGCTCGCGCGGGTGGACGTCGGCCTGGGCGAAGGCCCGCACCGACGCGGTCAGCGCCGCCTGGGCCTCCAGGTACGGGCCGTCATCGGAGGCCTCTTCGGCGTAGGCGTCGAGCTGCGCGAGCCCTTCGTCCATGCGGCCCCACGCGAGCAGCAAGTGCCCGAGGCCGGTGCGCGCGCGCGGATTGAAGCTCTCGTGGTGCAGCACCTCGCGATAGGCCGCCTCGGCCTGCGCCGGCTCGCCCACGTCCTCGGCCGCGGCGGCGCGCACCAGCAGCAGCTGCGGCATCATCAGCTCGGCTGCGTCATCCTGCTTCTCCCGCGCGATGCGCTCCCCCTCGTGCGTGAGGGCCAGCGCGCTCGCCGCCTCGCCCAAGCGCAGCTCGGTGACCGCGAGCGCGTGGATGAGGTCCACGCGGCCGGGCGCCTCGCGCAGCGCCGCCTGGAGCTTCTTGGCGGCGGCCAGGGGATCCTGCTCGCGCAGGGCCGCGAGCGCCTTCTCCGCGATCTCATCCACGAACTGCCCCATGCGTGCCTCCGTCGGCGCCGCGCGCCGCCTGCGTTGTAGCCCGCGCGCACCTCAGCCGCGACGCTCCCAGCACGGCGCCCCTTCCGGGCGGCCGGCCGCCGCCTGCTCTTCGGGGCTGTACGGGCAGTGCCGGCACCCGGCCCCGCAGCAGAACCCGCGCTGGCGGTGGTGCAGCGCCGTCATGACGAACAGGCCGGAGCGCGGATCGGTGTATGCGCGGTCTCCGCGGGCGACAGCGGCGTCGTGCAGGCGCTGGGCGGCGGCGCGGGCCTGGTCCATCGAGAGGGTCCTCGCGCGCGGCCGGCGAGGGGAGGGCCGCGCGCCCCGGCAGGTTATCCGGGCGGGGCCGCCGCGCCCGTCGACCCCCGGCGCGGCCTCGCCCCGAGGCGCCGTGGATCCGCTTGCCGCCCCCTTGCTTCGCCCCGGCGTGCCGGCGCTCGACGCCCGCCTGGGCCAGCCGTTGCCCGTGCTGGATCACGGCTTTGTCCGGGCCATCGACTACATGGGAGACGACGCGGCGGTCGTTCAGGCGGCGCGGGTGTCCTACGGCAAGGGCACCAAGGCGGTGCGGGAAGACCGCGGGCTCATCCGCTACCTCATGCGGCACCGCCACACGACCCCCTTCGAGATGTGCGTGCTCAAGCTGCACGTGAAGCTGCCGATCTTCGTCGCCCGCCAGTGGATCCGGCACCGCATGGCCTCCGTCAACGAGGTGAGCGCGCGCTACTCCGTGCTCGACCGCGAGTTCTACCTGCCGGCGCCGGATGCGCTGGCCGTCCAGAGCGCCGACAACAAGCAGGGCCGCGGCGCCGTGCTCCCGCCCGACCAAGCGGCCCGGGTGCTGGGCTGGCTCGCGGCCGACGGGGAGGCTGCGTTCTCCCGGTACGACCTCCTGCACGGCCCGGAGGGCCTCGCGCGGGAGCTGGCGCGCATGGGCCTTCCGCTCTCGACGTACACCCAGTGGTATTGGAAGGTCGACCTCCACAATCTCTTCCACTTCCTGTCGCTCCGGCTGGACCCCCACGCCCAGTGGGAGATCCGCGCCTACGCCGAGGCCATCTACGGCTTGGTGCAAGACTGGGTGCCGCTCTGCGCCGAAGCCTTCGCCGACTACCGCCTCGGCGGCGTGTCGCTGTCGCGCATGGGCGTCGACGCGCTGCGCGCCCGGCTGCGCGGCGAGGACGTCGCCCCCGAGGCCTTCGGCCTGTCAGCCCGCGAGTGGGCGGAGCTGTGCGCCGTCTTCGGCCCGGGCCTGACCGGCGGGCCCTCTGGCGGCTGAGCCCGGGCTCAGAGCGGGAGGGTGCGCTTGACCTCCCGCACGTCCGGCCCGCCCACCTCGATGAAGTCCACCATCTCGTTGAGCCGGCTCCAGGGGCGCTCGCCGATGCGGTCCCCCAAGGTCTGCCGCGCGGCGCCTTCGCCCAGGGCCAGATTGGCCGGCAACGCGCCCGTCGGCTCTCCAGGGGGAAAGTTCGTCGTGCCCAAGGTGCAGCGCAGCGCGTTGTACCGGCGGCTGATCAGCTCGTCCACCACGGACAGCTCCCAGTCTGTCATGCGCCCCTTGCCCAGCTCGTCGATCGCGAGCACCGGCACCTCGACCAGCCGGTTGAGCACCTCGGCCCCGCTCCGCCCCTCATCAAAGCCCGCCCGCAAGTCTGCGAGAAGCCGCGTGAACTCGATGAAGCGCGTCCGCAGGCCTTTTTCCAGCGCCAGGTGACGCAGCAGCGCAACGAGCAGGTGGGTCTTGCCGCGCCCGACCTTGCCGGTGAGCACGAGCCCCCGGTTCTCGCGCGTGGGATCGTAGGCGTTGGCCCACGCGTACACCCGCGAGAAGGGCCCCAGCTTCTCCGAGGCGGCATCGTCCCCGTGGGCGGCCTTCATTTTGAGCGCGCCCTGCGAGAAGGACACGAAGTCCGCGGTGGCGTAGTGCGCCGGGATGCCGATGCGGTCGAACAGATCGGCGCGGTCCGGCAGCAGGCGGCAGCGGCAACGCAACACCCGCTGGGCGCCCCCCGCGTCCGTGCGGACGAGGAAGGTGTCTTGGCACCGCGGGCACGGGCCGATGCAGGCGCAGGGGACGGCGCGGGCCAGCTCCCCCTCGCGCACGAAGCGCAGCCCCCGCCCACGGCAGTCGGGGCAGTCGGGCCGCGGCGCGGCAGGGGGCGGGAGCTCATTCATGCGGGGCCTCCGAGCAGGGCGTCGCGCAGCGGGGCGGTGCTTGCCGCCGGGTAGATCGCCCGAAGCTGCCCCGCGACCGACTCCTGCACCAGCTCGGCGAAGTCATCGGGAGGGAGCGCCGCGGCGAGGGGCGCGAGGGCGGCGGCGGCGGCGGCCTGGAGCGCGCCGAGCCGCGCTGCGTCTGCCGTTGAGAGTGCGCTGTGAAAGTGGCGAACCGCCGTGACGGCGGCGTGAAGCCGCGCGTCGGT
>JBEIVK010000481.1:0-3607 GCA_040373935.1 Alphaproteobacteria bacterium | reverse complement strand
GGGCCACCCCCGGCCCCCGGCCCAGGGCCACCGCGCCTGGGACCGGAGCCGGCGGCCCCCCGGGCCGGTGCGGGCGCGTGCGCCCGCACGGAGCGCAGCGACCCGGCGGATGGGCCCGGCGACGGCCGCAGGCCGGCGGGCGCCCGCGAAGTCCGCCCGCCGGGACTGGGCGATTACGGGGGCGTCGTGCAGACCGGGTTGACGATGACGTTGCCGGGGCCGTGGTTGGCGAGGATGCTGCTGTCCTGGTAGCTCACGGGAACCGTGACGCCCCGGCCGACGATGTTCACGCGGGTGGAGTATCCGAGGGGGGTGCACGGGAAGCCCGGGACCGGCAGAGCAGTCGCGCGGCTCCAGGACGTGGCGGTGGAGCGGGGGTTGCCGGTTCGCAGCTTGCAGAAGATATCTGCATCAGCTTGATCGCAATCGGACGCGCCAGCCCAGGAGCAGGCGCCGTTGCAGTAGAACTGCGGCACGGCGCTGAAGTCCCACCGGCAGGAGGTGCTGTCGACGCGCACGCTGCTGAAGGGGCCGGGCGCCGGGTCGTATTCTTCGGTGCCGTCCAGCACGGAGTTGCCGCACATCGTGCTGGGCGGGCCGACCGTGACCGAGGCGCTGCCGCCCGGGCCGAGGTCCGTGCCGTCGTCGGCGATGGCCGTGCAGGTCCAGACGTCGCCCTCCATGGTGTCGGAGAGGGGGACCGTGTCGTCCGTCCAGGTGGTGGTGGTGGGGCCGACCCACCCGGCGCCGGTGTCGCCGAGGGGGTAGTCGATGCCGTCCACCGTCCAGGTGACCGAGTAGGTGAGGGGGTCGCCGTCCGCATCGACCGCGGGGGTGGCGATGGTGCAGATGAGGTCGTCTTCGCCTTCGGCCGGGGCGGAGGGCGTAATCCGCACGACGGGGGCCGTGGGCACGGTGTTGACGATGCTCGTCGACAGGATGGTGTTCGCCGTGTCGGTGCCGTCGGTGGCGGTGACCGTGACGGAGACCGTGTCGTTCTTGTTGAACCAGGAGCCGCCGATGGTGGCGGTCGTCGGGCTGATGCCGCTGCCGTTCACGCGCCACGCGTACGAGAGGGTGACGCTGTCGCCGTCGGCGTCTGCCGTGGAGGCGCTCACGATGAGGGTGCTCGTCGTCGTCGGGCTGGCCGGGCTGAGGCTCGCGCTGAGCGTGGGGGCGGTGTTGCCGATGACCACGCTGGCGCTGGACGGGGTGCCGGAGGCCGTGCCGTCCGAGGGCGTGGCGGTGACCGCCACCGTGTCGCCGCGGTTGAAGTACGAGACGCCCGAGAGCGTGGTGCCCGTCGTGCCGGTGCTCACGCCGTTCACGGCCCAGGTGTAGGTGAAGGAGACCGGGTCGCCGTCCGGGTCTGTGCCCGTGGCGCTGGCCGTGAGGGTGGTGGACGTCGTCGGCGAGGACGGGCTCAGCGTCAGGCCCGACACCGAGGGCGCCGCGTTGCCGATGGTGACGCTGTCCGAGCCGCCCGGCCCGGCGCCCGCGCCATCCGAGGGGGTGGCGGTGGCCGTCCAGGTTTCGCCGCGGCTGGTGGCGGCGGCCGGCAGGGTGGCCGTGGTGTAGCCCGACATCGGCGTGCCGTTGCGCGCCCAGCCCCAGGTGTAGGAGACCGGGTCGCCCTCCGGGTCTACCGAGGCGGAGACGACGGAGGCCACGAGGTCGTCGTTGGTGCCCGCCGGGTTGGGCGTGACGCGCACCCCCGGCGCGGACGGGAGGCCGTTCACCGTGAGCTGGATGCGGTCCGTCGCGAGCAGCCCGGCTTCGTCCACCGCGCTCAGCGTGATGAGGTGCACGCCGGTGCTCAGGCCTGCCGTGTTGAAGTTGACCTCGCCGCCCGTGTCGGCCGGGTTGGTGTCCAGCGGGCCGTCGAGGTCCGAGGACCACTCGATGAGCAGGTCCTGCGCGTCCGTCTCGAGGTCCAGCACCGTGCCGACGAAGCTGACCAGCGCGCCCTCGTTCACCACGTCGCCGTCCAGCGGCGCGTCGATGATGACCGTCGGCCGCGTGCTCACCAGCACCACCACCGAGTCTGTGCAGACCACGCCCAGCTCGTCGGTGACCTGCAGGCTGACGGTGTGCGTGTTCACCGTCAGGCTCGAAGTGGTCAGGCTCACCGTGCCGTCCGAGTTGACCGCGCTCGCGCCCAGCTCGCCGTCCTTGTCGCTCACCCAGCGGGCGGCCAGGGCCGTGGCGAACTCGTCCGGGTCGCTCGCCGTGCCGTCGAAGCGCACCGCGTCGCCCTCCTCCACCGCGCTGCCGTCTGCCGGCGAGAGGACGCCGCAAGACGGCGGCGTATTGGCCGGACCGACCCGGAGCGTCACGCTGTCGCGGCCCGTGCGGCCGGTGCTGTCCAGCGCCTCCAGGGTGACCGTGTGGTCCCCCTCGGAGAGGGTGGTGGTGCCCGACACATTGCCCGCGTCGTCCGCGCCCGACGGCAGGGCCAGCGGGCCGTCCAGCGTGGAGAGCCAGGAGAGCGCCAGGGCCGTGCTCGCGTCCTCCGTGTCGGTCACCAGCGCGGAGAAGGCCAGCGGCTCGCCGGCATAGATGCGGGCCGACGGGTCCGGCGTCAGGATGTCCACCACCGGGGCGTCGCCCGGCACCACCTCGAGCTGCAGGTAGGCCACGCCCGTCGCGCCGCGCGGGTCGGACACCGACAGCGCAATCTCCGCCGTGCCCGCCGGCAAGGACACCGTGCAGGAGGTCGCTCCCGTCGCGTCCGGCGCGGCGGGCGCGCAGGCCTCCACGCCGCCCACCACCCAGCCGGCCTCCAGCTCGTCCGGCGCGTGGTCGAGATCGGAGACGTTGCCCGTCAACGTCACCGCGCTGTTTTCAGCCACAGATGCGCCGTTTTCGTGTGAGGTGATGACCGCCTCGGGCGCGTTGTTGATGACCTTCAGCGAGCCGTCGGCGTTGCAGCCGGCGGCCGCCACAGCGAGCACGCCTGCGAGGACCGGCGACGGAAGGAGGAAGGCGACGCTGCGCATGGGCGGGCTCCGGGATGTCAGGGAAGTGTAGCGTACTGGCGCGGGGGGGCGAAGCGGCGCGGGATCGCGCGGTCGTGATCTGCGGGAAAGAGGGCAGGGGACAGGGGAAACCGGTGGTTTCCCCCGTAACGCCCCCTTCCCGTCGCGCCGCGGGGCGGTGGCGCGTTGGCGCGCGGTGGCGGATGCACTGGATACTCTGGCGCCATGGCCCCCGATGCCCGCGCGCCCGGCACCGCCGCTGCGAGTCACCCGCCGCCCCTTCACCTGAGCACGCCGCCCGCGGACGCGGCGGGCACCCTCCGCACCGCCGGGGCGCTTTGGGCGGCCTCGCTGTTCTGCGCGGCGATGAGCATGCCGCTCGTCGGCTTGCCCGATGTGCTCGGGGTCCCCCACCGGGAGCAGCGCGCCGCCGCGGCCGTCACGGTGCTCACCTTGGTGGGGGGCGCCGTGGTGCGGTGGACGGCCCGCGATGGCGCCGCCGTGCGCTGCGCGGACGGCCACGCCGTGATCGAGCGCACCGGCCCCCGCTACCGCCGGGCCGAGGGCCCCACCGCGCGTCTGGAGATCCTCCCGCCCACCTGGCGGTATCCCCTGCACCTCGACGTCTG
>JBEIVK010000802.1:0-2003 GCA_040373935.1 Alphaproteobacteria bacterium | reverse complement strand
GACGGCGGCGCGGACGGCACCGACGGCGGCGGCTCCGGGGGCGCGGGTGGCGGCTCCGGCGATGGCTCGGGCGATGGCGACGACGGCGAGCTGCCGCTGGACGCGGATGGCGACGGCTTCGAGTCCCCCGAAGACTGCGACGACGCGGACGCGACGGTCTACCCGGGCGCGGAGGAGCTCTGCGACGACACGGACCGCGACTGCGACGGCTCGCCCCGCGGCGGCGCCACCGACAAGGTGACGTCCTACGCGGACAGCGACGCGGACGGCTACGGGGACCCGGCGGTGACCTTCTGGGGCTGCAACGTGCCGGCCGGCTACGTGTCCAACGCCGACGACTGCGACGACACGGATCCGCTGCTCAACCCGGCGCTGGGCTGCACGCCGGCCTCCTGGGACGGCACCTACAGCGGCCCGGCCGCGGTGGTCGCGACGGTGTCCACGCTGGGCATCACGGACACCTGCTCCGGCACCGCCGACATCACGATCGCCGGCACCTCGGCGTCGGGCGAGGCGAGCTGCGCCTTCACCGGCCTCGCCGCCGCGCTGCTGCCGGGCACGCAGACGGTCACGCTGACGGGGACGGTGTCCGGCGCCACGGTGTCCGGCACGCTGGACCTGTTCGGCCTCGCCACGCCGGCCTGGGCGGGCACCCTCGCCTCCCCCGGCGTGCTCACGCTCGCCTTCAGCGGCACGACGACGGTGTCCTCCTTCGCGGTGGCCTACACGGGCTCCGGCACGCTGGCCCGCTGAGCGATGCCCGCCGTGCGCGTGCGCGTGCGCCTGCCCGCCGACGAGCTGCTGCGCTGGTACGCGGGCGCGGCGTCGGAGGTGCAGGCCCGCGCCGACGACGGCCGCAGCGTGCGCTTCCCGATGCGCCTGCTGCAACCCTGGGTCACGCACGACGGCATCGCCGGGCACTTCGAGATCCACTACGATGCCACCGGCCGCTTCACCGGGATCCGTCGCCTCGATGCCTGAGCCCCTCATCTTTCCAGTCCTTGCAGCCGTATCTGCACTGGGGCGTCCGCGGCGGTCGGCGGGCCACTCCCGAGGGGACATGCGCGGGCTGATCTTTCTTCTCATCGTGGGCTGCGGCGGGGATCCGGGGGCGGACTCCGCAGAGGCGGCGCCCGCACCCACGGAGCTGCCCTCCCTGGAGATGCGCCCCGAGCGCACCTACTCCACCCCGGACCTGCCGCTGAGTGAGGCCGAGCGCGCGGACATCCTCGGGTTCTGCGCGGCCGTGGAGGACTGCAACCGGCGTCGCTGCACCGACGCGCAGGTGCCCGCGATGGCGGCCCGCGTGAAGGCCCAAAGCAACTGGGGCAAGATGATCCAGAAGGCCGTCAAGGGCTACACGCTGGACGACACGACGCGCTACCTCGCCAAGCTCGTGCGCCAAGAGGACCTCGACTGGGAGCCTGCCTGCCGGCCGCTGCTGAAGCGCGGTCTCACGGGGATTTGAGGCCTGTTCGACGCCCACGCCCACCTGGACCTGCTGGACGACCCGTCGGCGGCCTGGGCGGCGGCGCGGGCCGTGGGGCTGCGCGCGGTGGTCATCCCCGGGATCGATGCCGCCCAGGCGGCGCGGGCCGCGTCCTGCTGCGCGTGGCCGGGCGTGTTCCGGGCGGTGGGCCTGCACCCGTGGGCCGTGGACGCCCTGCCGGACGATGCCGCGGTGGGCCCGGCGGTGGAGGCGGTCGCCGCCGCCGCCGCAGCCGGCCCGGCGCCGGTCGCCATCGGCGAGACGGGGCTGGACCTCGTGCGCGTCCGCCGCGGCGCGAGCCTCCCCCGCCAGCAAGCCGCGTTTCGGGCGCAGCTCGGGTGGGCGCGCGCGGCCGGCTTGCCCGTCATCCTGCACCTCGTGGGGGATCCGCAAGCCGCGCTGCACATCCTGCGGGCGGACGGCCTGCCCGCGGCCGGCGGGGTGGTGCACGCCTTCACCGGCGGCCCCGAGATCGCCCGCCAGGTGCTGGCGCTCGGCCTGCACCTCGGCATCG
>JBEIVK010000441.1:0-3913 GCA_040373935.1 Alphaproteobacteria bacterium | reverse complement strand
GGCCAGCGCCGCCGCCGCCGTGACGGCAGCGGCGGCGGGATCGTCCGCCTCCGGGGGTGCACCGGGCGGCCTCCCAGGCGCGCAGCGCCGCGCGGGTGGGCAGCATGCGCGGGGCGGGCGTGGGCGCGTGGCCCGGGAGGACGATGGCCCCGCGCCGCGCGGCGACCAGCACCCCGAGATCGCCAACGCCGTCGAGCAGGTAGAGCAGCGCGACGCGCTGGAACAGCGCGCGGTGGCGCACGCGGAGGCCGGCCTCGCCGAGCGCGGCGCGCGCCGCGGGCCCGTCACCGAGGCGGGCCTCCAGCACGGCGCGCGCCCCAGAGACCGGGCGGCCGAGCCGGCGAAGGGCGGCCTTGAGCGCGGGGACATCCGCGGCGGCCCGTCGTTCGGCGAGGGTGGCGAGGGCGCCTGGGTCTGCGAGGCCGGCGGTGCACAGCGCGGCGTCGGCGGGGGTGCGGGGGTCCCGGTCGCGGTGGAGGACCCCGCGGCGAGCGTGCAGGCGGGCATAGAGGCGCTGCGCCTCCGGGCTCAGCGCAAGAAAATCGTCCAGTACGGCACACTCGCCCGCCGTGAAGACCGCCCCCTCTCGCGCCCTCACCACGCGCACGGCCACCGCGAGATCGGGCTCGGCCCCCGCCGTGCCATCATCCGGGCCATGCCCAACGCCTTCCTCGAGCCGGTCCGCGATCCCAGCGCCTTCCGCCGCATCGCCGCGGTCGCCTGGGACCCGCCGCGGGAGCCCGCGATCTTCGGCAGCCTGTTCATCGACGCTGGGCCCCTGCTGGCCTGGCTGGAGCGCTGGAACGCCCGCGGCGGCGAGCGCGTCACCGTCACCCACGCCGTCGCCCGGGCCGCCGCGCTCACGCTGCAAGCGCACCCCGAGGCCAACGCGCTGGTGCGCAACGGGCGCCTGATGCGCCGGCGGGACATCGACCTCTTCGTTCACGTCGCCCTGCCGCCAGCCCCCGGCGAGGCCGAGGGCCGCGCAGACCTCAGCGGCGTCCTGGTGCGCCACGCCGACACCCTCGGCGTCGACGCCCTCGCGGCGGCCCTGCGTTCCGGGGCCCGCCGCTTGCGGGCCGGCGAGGACCCCGCCTTCCAGCAGACCAAGGCCATCGCCACCCGCTTGCCCGGGCCCGCGCTGCGCGTGCTGCTCTGGCTGCTCGACCACCTTCAGTGGACCTTCAACCTCGACACCGGCTGGCTCGGCGCCCCGCGGGACCCCTTCGGCAGCGCCCTGGTGACCTCGGTGGGCATGCTGGGCCTGCGGCTCGGGTGGGCGCCCTTCTTTCCATTGGCCCGCAACAGCCTCATCCTGCTGGTCGGCGCGGTGGAGGACGCCGTCGTGGCCCGCGACGGGGTGCCGGTGGTCGTCCCGCAGCTCGTCATCAACGCCACCGTGGACCACCGTGTGCTGGATGGCTTCGGGGCGGCGCGGGTCGCGGCCACCCTGCGCGCCCTCCTCGAAGACCCGTCCCGCCTCGGCGAGCCTCCCGCGGCCCCGGCGGGCGCGGCTCACGGGCCGCCGATGGCCTGAAGCGCGGCGCGCGCCCCGGACGCGAGGCGCACCGTGCCGGGCGGGCCCGCGGGCTCTCGCGGGTTGATGCGGATGAGCGTGGCGCCGCCGGAGGCCAGATCCTCTCCGATGGCGCGAATGGTGGGGATGGCGGTGCCCGCGCCGAGCTCCACGACCGCGATGCGGCGCCCGGCCTGCGCGTGCAAGAAGGCCGTGAACGCGCTCTCTTGGGCGTCGGAGCGGCTGGACACCCACCGCAGGTCCCCGAACATCAGCACGTTCGGGCGTGCGGGAGCGCCCGTCTGCGGGCAGACGGGGAGCGCCCCGAAGGCGCGCACGGCGGCGGTGTCCACGGCGACCGACACGCCCGCGGCCGACCAGATGGCGCCGCGGCCATCGACGCGCTGCAGATGATGAATGCTGCCGTGGACCTCCCACACGGCGTCTGCCGGGAAGCCCGCTGCTTGGAACTGGCCGTCCACGTTGCTCGTGACGACGAAGGTGGGCCGGTGGGCCGCCCACGCGCGCAAGACCGCGAAGCCGTCGTGCGGCAAGGTGTCCCGGTAGAGGTGGAGACGGTGCCCGTAGAAGCCCCAGGCCGTCGGCGGGTCCTCCACGAACCAGCGGGGATTGGCCATGTCCTCGAAGGAACGGCCGCGCAGCGCGGGGTAGGCGCGCCAGAAGCCCTCGTCGCCCCGAAAATCCGGGAGCCCGCTGTCGACGCCCATCCCGGCGCCGGCCGTGACCACGAGGGCATCGGCGGCAACGAGGGCGGCCCGGGCGTCGGCGACGGCTTGCGGGGGCAGGGCGGGCGGCCTATCGGGAGGGAGAGAGGCGGACATGGCGGGCTGGCGGACCCTGGGCTGGGTGGGGAGCGTGGTCGGCTGCGCGGGCGGCGCGCCCGCCAAGGATAGCGCCTCGGGCGGCGGCGCGGCGGAGGACACAGCGCCGATGGGCGATGACGGCGCGGGGGACGGCAGGGACGGCACGGGCGACGGCAGCGGCACTGGGGACGGCAGCGGCGCCGGCGACGGGGGTGACGGCGGCGACGGCGGCGACACGGGAGACCCGCTGCCCCTGCCCGGCGTCGGGGCGCTCACGGGCGACTGCGGCGTGCTCAGCCCTACGGTGCTCACCGGCGCGGGCCCGGCCTTCTACGCCCTCGCGCTCCGCTTCGATGGCCCTTGGTCCGACGCCGACCTCAGCGCCGGCGGCCAGGAGATCCGGGCGGACGGCAACCTCGGCGGCAGCAGCATCGACAGCGAGATCTTCGCCCACGAGACGCTCTATCGCTGCGAGGGCGCCGTCCTGGTCGCCACAGAGGGGGAGGTGGCCTACGCAGACCCGGGCGGCAAAAAGACGGACCTCGTCGTGGACATCGACGGCCTGCGAATCGGCGTCAGCGTCACCCGCGCCGTCGGCTGGCCCCAGGATGCCCCCTGGGAGCGCGCCGACGCCGCGGCGCTGCTGGAGGACAAGCTCGCTGACATCCCCCTGTCGAGCGCCAACGTCACCGACCCACACACCTGGGAGAAGCAGATCCTCGCGGTGGTGGCGTACAGCCCCGCGCACGCCGACGCGCTGGCCGAGGCCTGGGCCACGCTCGGGGCCGACCTCCGCCTCGACACGGTGCTGTGGGTCGTCGCCACCGAGGGGGACGACGCGTTCTTGTACTGAGGGCGGCCCGGTCAGCCGCCTTTGGCCGCCCGCCACGCGAACGCGAGCACGAGGAAGTCGTGGTCTTCGGCGGGGAGGGTGCGCAGCGCGTCCGTGAGGCGGTTGCAGGCCGGCGCATCCTTTTGGCAGACCCAGGCGGCGAGCTGCCCGCGCTCGCCGGCGGACATGCCGTCGGGCCGGAACCACGCGCCATCGGCGCCGCGGGCCCGCACGCCGTTCGGGTAGGTCCACGCGCCATCGGCGTGCCGCGCGAGCACGCCGCTCGGGTACCACGCCGCCCCGTCGGCCCCGATGGCCAGGACCCCGTTGGGATAGCGCCACGCGCCGTCGGCGCTGCGGGATTCGACCCCGTTCGCCCACCGCGCCGGCGTGCCGAGCCCCGTGACGCACGCGATCTCGGCCGCGCGCTTGAGCTCGGCCCGGCCGCCATCGCCGAGCCCGCCCGGCGAAAGCTGGGCCAGGGCGTCCATCTCGCCCAGCGGCCCGCAGCCGGGCGGCCGCGCGTCCACGCCCGGGCCGGACCCGCAGAGGCGACGCTCCAGCTCGTCGAGGGTGCGGGTGTCGAGCCGGGCGGCGACGGCGTAGCCGCGGGCCGCGCGGACGTGCGCGCAGCCGACCTCATCGGCCGCGAGCAAGCGGAGGGAGCCGAACAGGAGGGCGAGCATCATGGGCGGGCGAGGCGCTCCGGGCGGGCAGGAGGGGGAGGCGTTGCGGAGGGGG
>JBEIVK010000297.1:0-5215 GCA_040373935.1 Alphaproteobacteria bacterium | reverse complement strand
GTCGGCCCCCCGGCTCCGCCGCAGGCCCGGGGGCGATCCCGTCGGGCCTGTGTGCGTTTGGGCCGCTGCCTTCAGGGCGCGCGGACGACGAACTCGACGCGGCGGTTGGCTTCGTGATCGTCGGGGCTGTCGCCCATGCGCACCGGCTGGGACTCGCCGAAGCCGCGCGCGACGAGGCGCTCGCCGGGCACGCCCTTCGACACGAGCCAGGCGCGCACGGCCTCTGCCCGCGCTTGGCTGAGCCGGAGGTTGTTGTCGGCGTCTCCCTGGATGTCGGTGTGCCCCTCGATGACCAGCGTGGCGATCTCCGGGTGGTCGATGAGCACCTGGGCCACGTCGTCCAGCACGCCGCGGCTCATCGGCTTGATGGTCGCGGAGCTGAGGTCGAAGTGGATCTTCTCGGCGATGCGGATGCGGTCCCCCTCCAAGGCGGCGCGCGGCCCGCCGAGCGTGAGGTCCAGGGTGGTGTTGCGCAGGCGGCCATCGGCACCTTCGTCGCAGGCCACCGGGCGGTACTCGGGGCTCACGCCGGGGGCGCTGATGCCGATGACCAAGGCCGCGCCGCGCGGCACCGCGAAGGTGGCGCTGCCGCTCGTCGTGTCGGTGAGGGTGGAGACGCGGCCGTCGTCGCTCTCCACCTTGGCGGCGAGGGGTGCGTCGCCCGCCCCGCGGACGCGCACGGTGACGGCGCAGCCGCCATCGTCGGGGGCGAGACGGATCATCACCTCGTGCGGGCCGCGCGCGGGCACCTCGAAGCCGTGCAGGACGTCGGTGTAGCCGGGGCTCGTGACGGTGGCCTGGTAGGTGCCGGGCTTCAGGTACAGCACGAGCCCCCCGCCGTCGCCCGTCTCCCACGCGCCCGTCTCCGGGCCCTGGGTGAGCGCGACGCGGGTCGTCTGGAGCTTGGCGCCCTCCGTGCCGAGCACCCGCAGCGTCGTGCGGATGGTCCCCGGCGTCTCCGGCTTCGCGACGTCGTCCGGCGCCTTGCCGAAGCGACCGCTCGCGCCCAGCGTCACCCGCCAGTCGGGCGTGCCGGCCCCCTGACTGAGGCCGGGGCCGCCGCCGATGCGGAGGGCCGCGCGGTCGCCGATGCGCGCGCGGGCGCTGAGCGTGGCCTCGAGGGGCGAGGCGCCGGGCAGGCTGCTGCCGAGGAAGCGCTCGCCCCACAGCTCGCCGCCGACGCCGAGGGTGTCGCCGATGGGCGCGTGGGCGCCGAAGCCCCACTGCACGGAGCTGCCGACCTGCAGGCCATCCACGAGCTGTGCGGCCGCGCCGAGGCGCAGCCCGACGTTGCCCGCGACGACGACCCGACGACCCCAAGCCACGTTGGCCTGCACGGCGCCGGTGGGGCTGGGCTCGCCGAGCCACGCGGCGCCTTGGCCGGTGGGAAGTCCGAAGCGGCCGGTGAAGCCGAGGCCGAGCGGGCTGCGCGTGCGGTCCAGCAGCTCGACCTTCGCGTCGAGGGTGAGGTCGCCCAGCCAGCGGCCGCTCACCTGGTCCACCCCGAAGCCCGTGCTGCTGAGGTGCAGCGGGGCGTCGAGGCCGAGCTGGAGCCGCCCGAACCCGAAGGAGGGCAGCAGCGAGAGCGTGCCGACCGAGCCGAGGATGGGCGTCTCGGCGCGGCCGTCGCCGTAGCGGTAGACCAGCGGGTCTTTCGCCCAGGAGAAGACGGCGCCCCCGAGGAAGCCGCCCGTGACGGCGCTGTCATCGAGGAGCAGGAAGGTGTCGCTGCCGACCGCTGGCGCGAAGCGCTGGGCGTTCAGCTCCTGGGCGGCGGCGGGCCGGGCGGCGGTGGCGAGGCCGACGGCGATCAGCGCGGCGGGGGTGCCCCGCGGAAGTGCCCTCTGGCGCCGACGGGCCAGGAGGGCCGCCAGCGCGAGGCCGACCGGCGCGCCGAGCGCCGACCCGCCGAGGGCGGAGCATGCCCCGCCGGTGAAGTTGCCGCCGGAGAAGCCGCGGAGGTTGCCCGGGCTCGGCGTGGGGACGTCGCCGTCCGGGTCGTCCTCCGGGTCCAGCGCGTCCACGGTCCCGTCGCCGTCGCTGTCGTCTTCGCAGGACTCGTCGCCGTCGAGGATGCCGTCGCCGTCGGTGTCTGGATCCTCCGGGTCCGTGCCGCAGGCGTCTTCGCTCGCGTTGTCCCGGCCGTCGCCGTCCGGGTCTCCGCAGGGGCCGTCCTGATCTTGGGCGTCGCGCCAGTCGCCGATGCCGTCGCAGTCGAGATCCCCGGTGCCCTCGGCGGCGTCACTGGCGCCGTCGTCGTCGCTGTCGAGGTCCAGGCTGTCCGGGGTGCCGTCGCCGTCGGTGTCGACCACCCCGGCGCCCTCCTCGGCCGTGCCGATGCCGTCCCCGTCGTCGTCCGGGTCGCACCAGGCCGGATCGCCGTCGCCGTCGGGGTCTTCGTCGCCTTCGTCGGTGTCGGGCCATCCGTCGCCGTCGCGGTCGTCGGCGTCGGACCCGCCGCATGCCAGCTCGTCGCCGTCGGAGAGGCCGTCGTCGTCGCTGTCCGGGTCCAGCGGATCCGTGCCGCCCGTGACCTCCTCGCCGTCCGTCGCGCCGTCGCCGTCGGTGTCGGGGACCGTCGGGTCCGTCCCCAGCGCGTCCTCTTCGCCGTCGCTCAGGCCGTCGCCGTCGGTGTCCGCGGCCGTCGGATCGGTGCCGCGCTCCAGCTCGTCGGCGTCGGACAGGCCGTCGCCGTCGGTGTCGGCGTCGTCGGGCCGGGTGCCGGCGTCCCGCTCCTCGAACCAGTTCAGGCCGTCGCCGTCTTCGTCCAGGATGAGCGCGTCGGTCCAGGCGAAGGCGAGGTCTCCAGAGGCCGCGGTGCTGGGGCCGGCGAGGTCGGTGGAGAGGGAGGGGCTCGTCGGGTCGTCGTAGGTCGTGCCGAACGCGAGGCGGAAGACGTCGGGGCCGGCCAGTCCGGCGACGGCCTGAACGTCCGCGATGGGGGCGGCGAGGTCGACGAAGTAGTCCTCGTCGTTGTTGAAGCCTGTCGTGCCCGCGCCGGCGGCGGCGACGCGCGCGCCGCCCGTGGCGAAGGGCACTGGATACACCTGCACCGGCGGGCTGTCTGGGGCGTCGGACCAGCCGTTGCCGGCGGTGTTGGCGTGCAGGTGCAGCGTGGAGCCGTTGGAGTACGTGATGAGGAGGGCGTCGTAGGCGCTGAGGATGCCGTCCGCGTCGATGAGGACCCCGAAGTTGTCGCGGTTGATCGGGGTGGTCAGCGTGGTCGGGTCGCCGCTCACGCGCATGCGGAAGTAGAGGTGGTCGGCGTCCGCGTACCAGTACGCGACCGGGGCCGCGGCGTCGCCGACGAGGTTGGTGCGCGGCGAGATGAGCGAGTCGAAGGCGTCGTCTTCGAGGGGCCCGGTGCCGGACTCGACGGCCGCCCAGTCGGCGTCCGCGGGCCAGGCGAGGGCGGTCCCGGGAACGAGGAAGGCGAGCAACAAGGACCGGCGCATGAGACCTCCGCGTGGATACAGTAGCATGTCAGGTGAAGCCGAGCCATTCCATTGACAAGTCAAGTCTGCTCGCCCGGCGTGCGACCGGTGGTTACCGTTGGCGGATGGACGACGCCGCGCTCGCCGCACACCACGACCGCCTCGTCGCGCTGCTTCGCGAGATGGGCTCGGTGCTCGTGGCGTTCTCGGGCGGCGTGGACTCGGCGCTCGTGCTCTCCGTCGCCGCCGAGGTCCTCGGCCCGGCCTGCGTTGCGCTCACCGCCGTCTCGCCCACCTTCCCGCCCGAAGAGCTGGACGAGGCGGCCCGCTTCGGCGCGGCCGTCGGCGTGCAGCACCTGCTGGTGGACAGCCACGAGCTGGAGCGCGAGGGGTACGCCGCGAACGCGGGAGACCGCTGCTATTTCTGCAAGTCGGAGCTGTTCGGCCTCTGCTTCGACCGCGCGGCCGCGCTCGGCGTCCCCTGGGTGCTCGACGGCACCGTCCTGGACGACCTCGGCGAGCACCGCCCCGGGCTCGTCGCGGCCGGCGAGCGCGCGGTCCGCCACCCGCTCGTCGAGGCCGGCTTCACCAAGGCCCACGTGCGCGCCTTGGCGCGGCAGCGCGGCATCCCCGTGTGGGACAAGCCGGCCTTCTCCTGCTTGGGGAGCCGCTTTCCCGTGGGCACGCGCGTCACCGTGGAGCGCGTCCGGCGCGTCCAGAAGGTGGAGAGTTGGCTGCGTTTGATGGGCTTCCGCCTGTTCCGGGCCCGCTACCATGAGCTCGAAGGGCACCCGATGTGCCGTTTGGAGCTGGACCCATCGGAGATCGAGCGCGTTCTCGTCCCGGGGGTGCGCGAGGGCTTGGATCAGGTGGCGCGGGCGGAGGGGTTCCGGTGGATGACGCTCGATCTGGCGGGGTACCAGCGGGGGAGCTTGTCCCACGCCCTCTCGACCGGGGGGACCGCCCGGAGCCTGGCCTCCGGGTCCGGCCCGTCCTCGTCGAGCTGACGCTCCTCTGGCTGGTCACGCTCCTGCTCATCCGGGCGGTCGTGACGGCGCAGCGGTCCGCGGGGCTGCCCGACTGGGTCCTCTCGGCGGTGCCGCTGCTCTTCATCTACGCGCCGGTCGGGCTGTGCCACCTCCGCGGGGTCGATTCGTGGGGCTATCGCCTCAGCATCCCGGCGTTTCGGGATGCGCGGGCGTGGTTGGGCGCGGCGGGCGTCGCGGTGGGCGCGGCCGCGGTGCTCGCGGTGCCCTTCGGCCTTGGCTACCACCTGTGGCAGACCGTCCTTTTCGGCAAGGCGCCGGGCGCCGGCCTCCCCGCCGACTTCTGGACCCTCGTGGCCTACCAGATCTTCTTTGTGGCCTTGCCCGAGGAGTTTTTCTACCGCGGCTATCTCCAGACCCGCCTGAACGAGCTGTGGGCGCGGCGCTGGCTCGTCTTTGGCGTCCCGCTGGGGCCGGGGGCCCTGCTCGCCAACGCGTACTTCGCGTTCGGGCACAGCCTCGTACAGGTGCAGTGGTGGCACTTCGCGACGTTCTTCCCCGGGCTCGTGTTCGCGTGGATGCGGGAGCGCTCGGGCGGTGTGCTCGCGGGCGCGCTCTTCCACGCGCTCTGCAACATCGCGGTCGTCAGCTTGGACCACCACTACGGCGTCCGCTGAGCGGCCGACTCAGCCCGCGGAGGGCGGGGCCGGCTGACCGGGGATGTCGAGCAGCCCGCGGCGCCACATCTGGTAATGCCGGGCGCACAGACCGCGCGCGCGCACCGGGTCGCCGCAG
>JBEIVK010000170.1:0-7444 GCA_040373935.1 Alphaproteobacteria bacterium | reverse complement strand
GCGCCAGCAGCCGAAGGTCCGCAACGCTGCATTGCAGCGGGACACCGCGCAGGCGACGCCCGGCGCGGGCGGCGAAATGGCTCGCCAAGGCGGGGAGGTCCTCCTGGCGCGCACGCAGCGGCGGCAGCTCGACGGGGAACACCGCGAGGCGAAACCAAAGGTCCTGCCGAAAGCGACCCTCGCGGACGAGGCTCGGAAGATCGCGGTGGGTGGCAGCCACGACGCGAACGTCCGCCCGCAGGGAGCGCTGGCCGCCAACCCGCTCGAAGGTTCCATCCTGGAGGACCCGCAAAAGACGCACCTGCGCCGCGGCGGGAAGCTCGCCCAATTCGTCGAGGAACAGGGTGCCACCATCGGCGCGCTCGAACCAGCCGCGGCGCGGACCCGTCGCGCCCGTAAAGCTGCCGCGCTCGTGCCCGAAGAGCTCGCTGTCGACAAGCTCCGCGGGGATGGCGCCGCAGTTGACCCGCAAAAACGGCCCGTCGGCGCGCCGTGAACCGCTGTGGATGGCGCGGGCGATCAGCTCCTTGCCCGAGCCGGTCTCCCCGAGGATCAGAACCGGAACGTCCGTCGGCGCGACCTGGGACACCTGCTGGAGAACGCCACGCAGGCCGCCCTCTGCGCCGATGATGCGCTCCTCGTTCTCGGCCCGCCCGAGGCGGTGCCGCAAGGCGAGGGCTTCCGCTTCGGCGGCGGCGCGGCCGCGGACCGCCGCCCGCACCTCGCGGTCCGTTCGCAGCGCGGCGCCCACGGGCCCATCGCAGAGCGAGAGCGCCCGCTCGGCGGCGACGGGCGACGCGGCAGCGACGACAAGCCAGGTCGCGCCGTCGGCGTCGCGTTCCAAAGAATCCACGGCGACGACGGCACCGCCAACCCGCACGAGCCCCACCGCCGGTAGCGCGCGCTCAAGGTCTGGCACCCCGACCCCGGGCGGCAGCGCGCCCGCCACGAGCGCCGCCCGCGCCGGAGGCGCAGGGACGAAGACCACGGCCAGCCGTACGGCCTCCACCTCAGACCCCAGGGCCGCCGCCACCGCGACGACCGCCCGCTCCAGCCCGACGTGCTCCGCGACGGCTTGCCACAACAGCAGCACAAGGGCTGCGGACTCGGACTGTGCCATCATGGAACCCCCAGGGGTCGGACAGCAAGATTCGTTCCCCGCCGAAATGGCCGAGACACCGCTCGACGCGCCCGCGATCGCGGCGCGGCCGTCACGGCGCCTCCGTGGTCGGGCCGACGTCCACCCAGGCGGCAACGAAACCGACGCCGCCGCGGTCATCCCGGATGACGGCCGCCAGCCAGACCGGGCCTGCCGCCGCCGGGGCAGTCCAGGCTGTCTGGACCGCCGTATCCGCGCCCCCAGCAACCCCGACGCGGGAGGCCGCGAAGGCACCGCCGGTCCCGAAGAAGGCGACGCTGATCGTCTCCTGCTTCTCCACCAGGACGCCCTGGGCCGGATCGAAGAACACGTAGGTCTCCGCCCCCGCGCAGCCGACGCCATCGACACAATCTTCGGGGCACGAGACCGTGTCTTCGCCGCTGGAGCACACCGCGTCCCCGCACTCGGCCACAGAAGGGCACTCGGGCCAGTCCACCGCGATCCGCAGCGTCTCTCCGGGTGCGACCGACCGCGCCCGATCGGGAGCGCCGGTCCCTGGCAGCGGCTCCCCGCCGAGCGACCATTGCTGCACGGCCGGCCGCGTGTTGTTGCGGTAGTCGCGGTTCCATGCGATCGCCAGCTCTTGGGTGACGCTGGGCAGACCGCACCGAAGCCGCACCCCGCCAAACGCGAGCGGGGCTGCCGGGTCCACCGGAAATGCGAGGACGGGCTGTGTGTATCCGCCAGTCGGGTCCGGGTCCGCCGGGCGCCCGGCCTCTTCGCCCGCCGCGGCCGGGGGTGGGTTCGGTCCGAAGAGGCTGCATGCGTCGAGGGGGATCTCCAGGTCCGCCGTCGGCCCGGTCCCCGCCGGACGCAGGGCGTCGCTGTCAGCCACCGCGCAATCCGGGTCGATGGGCCCCAGCTCGGCCAGCGGCCGGGGAACCCCACAGAGCGCCCATTCGATCGTCGGCTCCGCGACCTCCCCGTCCACATCCGCCACCAGGGCACCCATGCGCACCGTGCCGCCCGGCTCCACCTCGGGGGGCTCCGCCACGACCGCGAGCACCCGAGGCCCGTCGACGAGGGGCGTCGGGTCGACGAGGGCGGGGACGCAGCCCGTGCACCCGAGCAAAAGCCAGCGTGCGGCACTCACGGCGCGCTCCAGCGCAGCCCCGCAACCGGGAGCAGCGGGAGCCCCCGGATTCCGGTCCGTTCCGAGAAGTCCGCGTTGAAGACATACTCCTCGACATTGGTGTGGTTGGTGATGTTCTGGATGTCCAAGGTGGCCTCCAAGGTGGAGCGACGCAGCGTGAATCGCCGGGCGACACGCAGATCCGCCTGAAAGAACAGGGGAAGGTGGTCGGTGTTCTGGCCCCCGAAGAGGGGGTGGTAGAGGTCGCGCCGGCTGTCGTAGAGGGCGCCGACGACTGGGGTCCGCGGCAGGCCGCTCGCCACGCGGGCGCGCGCACCGATGTCAAAGCCAGCCGGCAAGGCCACGGACACGAGCCCGGTCGTGACATGCCGCTGGTCGAAGTCCGAGGGGCGCCACGGGGACGCGGCGTCGAGCCGCCGTTCGGCGACGCCCAACGTGCTCGACAACCAGCCCGACACGGCACCTTGGGGCTCGAGGCGCGCCAGCACCTGCACGCCGTAGGCGCGCGCCTCGCCGCTGTCGACGAGCGCCTCGGCACGCGCGGGCTGCGCCGCGGGATTGCGGAGGGCGATGCCGTCGGTCTGCGTGAGGTAGGTCGACCACTCCAGATTGAGCACGGGCTGCGGCCGGAATCCGGCGCCGAGGACGAGATGACGGCCTGCCATCGCGCCGAGGGCGGGCGTCCCAAAGGACGGCCCGAGGTCGGTCGGCGCCGGCTGCTGCGAGTAGCGCCCCCCCGCCGCCAACAACGACACCCGCGGCGATGGGGTCGCCCGCAGCGATACCCTGGGCTCGAGGCTTGGATCCCGGAGAAACAACCCGTGGACCGGCCCGTCGCCCTGCCGCGGTGCCGCCGTCTGCACGGCGCGCACGTTGGGATCCACGCGGAGGCCCGCGCTGACCAGGAGGCGCTCATCCCACACGCCCCAAACCCCTTCGCCCCACGCGGCCGCGTTCAGGGTAGCCACGGTCGTCCGGTCCGCGGCGATCTGGTCGGGCGGAGGCTGGCCGAACACCCGGATGTCCCCTTCTCGCGCGGGCAACCCCATGGATCCAGCGCGGATGACCTCCGTGGAGACCACCTCCACGTCCACCCCGGACTCCACGGTGAACGCCGCCGACACCCGCTGCCGGAAGCCCGCCCGCCCACCACCGAGCACGGCGTCCGCCGCGACCTTGGTCTCGACCGGCCCCCACCGCGCAGCGTCCGCCCGCTGGTCGGCGCCCAGGTAGATGAGCGCCTGCGTGCGGGTCGGACCAGCATCACCCCTCGAGAAGCGAAGGTACACCCTTTGAAAAGACAGGGCACGATCCTCCGACGCCTCTCGGGCCGGATCCGGGTTGGGAGCCGTGCGGGCGGTGCGGTCCTGCGAGAACAGCCCGGTGAGGTCGACCCAGCTTTCCTCGTCGATGCGCGCGCCGAGCCGGACCTGGCCATCGGCGTAGCGGGGAATCGGAAAGTAATCGCCGACGCCCGGTGCGAATTGCTCGAGCAGCGGCCCAAGGTGGCTGCGACGGGCCGCGAGCGCGAGGTGCCCACGTTCGCCCACCGGCTGCTGAATGGCCGCCGAGGCATCGTAGGCGTCCACCGCCGCGATGGCGCGGGTCACGTCGGGCGCATCCACGGTATCGACGACGACGAGGCCGCCTACGCCACGTCCCCAACGCGCACCGTAGCCGCCGGGGACCAGCTCGACGGACTGCACCAAGTCAGACGCAAAGACCGACCGCAACCCGCCGTCATGGTAGAGCCGCGGCACGCGCACGCCATCGACGTAGACCCCGGTGTCCTCTGGTGCGGCCCCCCACACCACCAGCGCGCCACTGCCGAAGCCAGCGCGCGCGACGCCCGGGAGGTTCTCCACGACCCGCAGCACGTCGCCCTGGGTGCCCGGCACCGTCCGCGCCTCTTCGGCAGACACTGTGGTCGCGACCGCCTCGCGGCGGGCGGCGCGCGCTGTGATGACGATGGTCCCGTCGTCCTCGGGGGGAGCCAACGACACCGTGGTCCGCAGCTCGGCCGAGGCGCCTGCCCCCAGGACCTGCTCGACCTCCACGGGCAAAAAGGAAGCGCCCTGGAACACGATGTGGTGCAGCCCGTCGCTGGCGTTCGCGAACGCCCACCGTCCGTCGGCGTCGGTGCGAGTGGCAGTGCTCTCGTCGATGATGACCGCCACACCGACGAGGGGCTCGCCCGTCTCACGGTTGAGCAGCACCCCCTGCAAACGCGGCCCGACCGGTGGCGCGGGCGGCGCCGGGCGCTGGACGAAGGACACCCGATACAAGATGCGCACCGGAAACGGTGCGCCGTCCCGCAGCGCAGGGGCGAAGACGATCCCAGCCGCCGCAGCGAGGGCCGCGGCGTCGAAGTCAGCGCCGGCGGACTGGTGGACGACCGCTTCGCGCACGAGCCCATCGGCGCCCACGACGAGCGAGAGGACCACGGAGGCCGACTCGGCTTCGCGCCCAGGAGGATGGACAGCGGCCGGCGCGTGCAGCGCCCGCGGCGGCTGAATGGCGGCCGCAGCCGCCTCGACGGCGGGCTCCGCCGCGGGAGCCGCGAGGCCGACCGGCGCCAACAGAAACCCCGCGACGCCGCCAAGGCCAGTGAAGAGTCGCAACGACACAGCGAAACCCGAAGGCCCCCGGGGGAGCCGCAGCGTTCAGGGGAGGGGCAGCGCGGTGATGAAGGTGCCGAGAGACGCGCCACCATCGGCATGGACCGGAAGCAACGCCCCGCGGGCGAGCAGCGTCCGCTGCACGTCATGGTTCCCGTCTCCGGCGTCCACGCGCTGGGTAAGACTGAGCTGCCACGTGACCGACGGCTCGCCGCAGGTGCGGCTCAGGCTGGCGTAGAACCGATACTCCCCGGGCGGAGGCTCGCCCTCGAAGACGAGGGATTCCACGCGAATACCGTCGATGCGACAGTCCGCGTTGGAGTCCCGAGAAATGCGGCCGACCTGCGGGTCGGCAACGTCTTCCGAAGGGACGACACCTCCCTCCGTCCAGGCGGTCGTCGGGGCCTTTGGCGTCACGAGCTTTCCGTCAGGGGTCAGCACCAACAGGTCCAGGTCCACGTTGGTGTTCCACTCCAGCGACACGACGGCATTCGGAGGGGGTGACTCTGGGTTGCATGCCGTCAGGGTGTTGCTGGCGGCGTCGGTGACCACGCACACGCGCGTCTCGTAGAGCGGACCAGGCTGGTTGTCTGCGGCGATGGCAACGACCTCGATGGTCTGAAAGCCGGGCGGCACCTCCGGCGTGAAGTCCAGAACGAAGTCGAAGAGCTGGTTGTTGTCCAGCGTGACGTCCGGGCCGTCCACCGGCACGACCCAATGGCCGCTGCCCAGGGACCCGAACCCGATCGCTACCGCCCAGGCGTCCGGCGTGGCGAGGCCCGTGTAGGCGATGTTCCCGTTGCCCTGGGTGACAACGGAGCCGACGCCGCCGACGTTCAGCACCGTCGGGTCCGTCGCCTCCGGGTCCACCGGGAGCGCACCATCGCGGAAGGTGCCGCCCCGGACCTGGATCGGCTCGGACGCTCCGCTGACAAATCCCGGACCCTCGCAGCCGGCACAGACCCACGACACCCACATCCACCGCGCACGCATGTCAAAACTCCATTTGGAGACGGACCGTCACCAAATCGTTCGGAAGGTCGATGGGGTTGGCGTTCAGATCACGACCCAACTGGTCCACGACGTAGTCGTACTGGGCGACGATGCGACCAACGCCGTCCAACCGCACGCCCACCACCGGCGAGAGCGTCAGGATGGACAAGTCCTCGGGCAAAAACAGGCCGCGCCGCGCTTCGTGGTAGTCGACGTTCGGGTCGTAACGGTCCACCCGGAACCCCAGCAGACCGTGGTCCCCGAGTTCCTGCACCACGGCAACCATCCAGGACACCTCGCGCAGGTCGTGACCGGTGGCGATCGGGTCGGCGATGTACAGGCCCCGGTCGAGGTTGGACGCGACCGTGCCTTCGGCCTGCACACGCGTCCACCCCAGCGGGGTCCGAACGCCGAGCTGGGCGTCGGCGTTGAGGGCCCATCGGTCGAAGGTCTCCGAGGGCGTGACCGCCACACCTGGGGCCGCCGTGAGTTCGTTCAGGGTGACCAGCCCGTCCTGGTTGAGGTCCCGCCACAGCAGCTCCGCCTTGCTCGGCGGCTCTCCCGGGCGCAAGCCCTCGCCACTGAGCATGCTGACGCCGCCCGCCGCCTCCATCCGCGCGCCGGGGGCCGACTCCGCGCCGAATCGTCCCACCAGCGTCTTCTTCTTCTGGTACGGCACGGCAATGGCGCCCGGCCGGTCGTCCAGCGGGACGCCGTTCTGCACGGCAACGGCGAGCCGCAAAGGCCCGCCCGCCGCGTTGACTCGAACACCGGTGTCCGGCTCGCCTCGAAAGAAGGCGAGGGACCCGACGGAACGCTCCATGAACACCCGGTCCTGCGCGCCCTGGCGGAGCTCGAAGCCGAAGGGAATCTCCTGTACGCCCACGTTCAGGGCGATCCAAGCGGGCTTCGACGGGTCTTCGTGCGGGTAGAACACCGTGGCCTCGGCACGGCGGAGGCTGAGAAAGGGCCCACGAACGGTGTTCGCATCTACTTCGAGCAGCGTATGGCCGTAGCCGAAGCCGCGCTCGACCCGCAGGCGCCCACGCCGCACGAGGAAGCGGTCCTGGTTCAGCGGCGCTCCGTCCGGGGTGACCTCATCGACGGAAAGCTGGCTGCGCTCGAACTGGGGCTGGACGTAGCCCGACACCGAGAGGCCGCGCCGCGGAGGCACGCCCTCCCGCGGAGTCCGCAGCGGCCAGCCGGCCAGCAAGGGCGACCCATCGGGCGCGATGGGCCCGGGCGGGGCCGCGCGGTCGGCCATCGTTGACACCACCGGCGGTCCCCCGGCGGCCTGCGGCGCAGGTGCCAGCGCCTCCGCCGGGAGAGGAGGAGACCCGGTCGGAGACGTGGCAGGTGAAACCGGCGATGACCCAGGCTCTTCTGCGGCCTGAACCGGACCAGACAGGAGCAAGAGCAGCGCAGTGCGGCGCGCACAGAGCGCAGTGCGGCGCGCACAGGGAGCAGCGACAACCATGGGAGGATTCCGATCGGGCCCCCCCGGCGAAGCGGGGGGCGCCGCGAACTCAAGGAACTTCGGGGAGGGGAGAACCGGGTGTCCAGGTCGACGCCGGAATCCGG
>JBEIVK010000203.1:0-6560 GCA_040373935.1 Alphaproteobacteria bacterium | reverse complement strand
TATTTCGACTATGGCATACGTCCTCTGTTTCAAACGGGGACCGCTACTCGCGACGCCCGGGCGTGTTGATGGACATCGTCATCGCGGCCTCGACGGAACCCCGCTTCTCGGGCGTGCTTCATCGCGCGTTCAGTAGCCTCGTCACCACACTCGCACTCACCCCACACGCCCGCGCCAGCTCCCGCCGGCACCGGTACCGCCCTTCGGCCAGCCACCGACCCCAGACTTCGGCCCGCTCCGTCCGGTCGACCTCCTCCGCCCGCGCCACGGCCCGCGCGGCCCACCGCGACCGCACGATGACCTCGCGCTGAATTGTTCTGCGCGCCATCCCCCTGCCATCACTGATCCAGAATGGAACAGGTGCGTCGCCGCGGTGTTCCATTTTGGATCGCCAACGTGTAACAGAGATCTAACGCGCGCTCACGCGCGAAGGTGCGGCGCCAGGTCGGCCCGGAGCGCGGCGATGCGCGCCTCGGCGCGGGCGGCGGCCGCGGCGACGGACTCGGCGTCGGCGATGGGCTCCCGCACCTCGTAGTACACCTTGACCTTGGGCTCGGTGCCCGACGGGCGGACGAGCACGCGGCTGCCGTCTGCGAGGTCGAAGGCGAGCACGTCGCTGGCCGGCAGGGCGATGGGGCGCCGGGCGCCGGACGCGAGATCGTGGGCTTCGCGGGCCTGCAAGTCCCGGAGGGTGGCGACGGGGGTGCCGCCGAGGGTGGTGGGCGGGTGCGCGCGCAGGGCGCCGGTGAGGGCGGCCATGCGGGCGGGGCCGTCGGCTCCGCGAAACACGAGGTTGTCCTGGGAGGTTGCGGAGTAGCCGACCCGCCGCCACAGGCCGTCGAGGTGGGCGGCGAGGGTGGTGCCGCGGGCCTCGCACCAAGCCGCGAGGTCCAACAGCAGGAGGGCGGTGGAGACGCCGTCCTTGTCGCGCACGAGGCCGCCCGCCGAGTAGCCGAGGGCCTCCTCGAAGCCGAGCACGAAGGGGCCGGGCCAGGCCATGCCGGCGTGGGCGAGCCACTTGAAGCCGGTGAGGACCTCCTGGCAGGCGGCGCCGTGCAGGGCGGCGACGGCCTGGAGCAGCGCGGTGCTCACGATGGTGGTGACGACGAGGGGCTGCGCGTCGCCGGGCGCGCGGTGGGCCAGCAGGTCGTCGGCGAGGAGGAGCCCCACGGCGTTGCCGGTGAGGCGGCGCCAGCCTCCCGCGCCGTCTGGCAAGGCGACGGCCAGGCGGTCGGCGTCCGGGTCGTGGGCGATGATGAGGGAGGCGCCGGCCGCGGTGGCGGTGGCGAAGGCGAGGTCCAGCGCGCCCGGCTCTTCGGGGTTGGGGAAGCGCACGGTGGGGAAGGCGCCGTCGGGCGCGACCTGGGCCTCGACCGGGATGACCGGCGCGTGGCCGGCGGCGGCGAGCACGCGCTGGAGCGGCGCGTAGCCGACCCCGTGCATGGCGGTGTACACGGCGCGCACGGTGGCGCCGGTGTGCACGCGCAGGCCGAGCACGCCGGCGAGGTAGGCGTCCCAGCAGCGCGCGGGAACGGGGCGCACGCGGCCGGCGGCGCGCAGGCCGTCGAGGGGCGGCGCGTCGGGGGTGGTGTCCAGGCCGGCCGCGGCGGCGGCGATGGCGGCGTCGAGGGGCGGGATGACCTGGGCGCCGTCGGACGCGTAGACCTTGTAGCCGTTGTCGGCCGGCGGGTTGTGGCTGGCCGTGACCATCACGCCGGCGGCGGTGCCGAGGGTGCGGACGGCGTGGGCGAGCACGGGCGTCGGGACATCGCCGTCGAACAGGTAGACGGTGAAGCCCTGGCCGGCGAGCACGGCCGCGGTGTCCTCGGCGAAGGCGCGGCTGTTGCGGCGGGCGTCGTGGCCGACGACGACGCCTTGGGCGCGGGCGGCGTCGCCCTCGGCGCCGAGGACCACGCCGAGGCCGAAGCTCACGCGGCGGACGAGGGCGCGGTTCATGCGGGAGGGGCCGGGGCCCATCTCGCCGCGGATGCCGGCGGTGCCAAAGGCGAGCATGGGGCCGAAGCCGGCCGCCAGCCACGCGGTGTCGCCGGCGGCGAGGGCGGCCTCGGTGGCCGCGCGATCGGCGGCGTCGGGGTCGGAGCGGAGCCAGGCGCGGGCGACATCGGCGGGGGTGGACATGCGGGCGGCCTCCAGGTGGGGCCGCAGTCTATCGCGAACGGCGGTCCCCGATCGGGCGGGCGGGCACGCCGGCGACGATGGACCAGGGTGGCACGTCCCGGGTGACGACCGCGCCCATCGCGACGACCGCGTGGTCCCCGATGGTCACCCCGTCGGTGATGCCGGCGTTGGCCCCGACCCACACGTCTGCGCCGAGCACGATGCCGCGGGAGCGGACCTTCTGGGAGCGCACGGGCTGGCCGGGCGCGAGGCCGTGGTCGAAGGCGTAGAGTGCGGCGCCCGAGGCGATGCGGCAGCCGTCGCCCAGGGTGATGCCCGCCGCCCCGCCGTCCAGCCGCGCGTGGGCGTTGACGCTCACGTGGTCGCCCAGGCGCAGGGGGCCGTGCAGGAAGGCGTGGGCGGCGATGCGGCAGCCGGCGCCCAGCACCACGCCGCGGTGGGGCTCGCCGAAGATCGCCGCCTCCGGCGAGAGGAAGCAGTCCGGGCCGAGGGTGACCGTCTCCGTGGCGCAGAGCGCCGCCTGGACCTCGTCCTGCCAGGGCTGGGCCCAGGCCCTGTGCGCCGGCTTCAGGCGGTCCCAGAGCCAGGGCATCCAGGACAGGCGCCGCTTGTGGGCCTCGCGATAATCAGGCGGAGAGGCGTCGCTCACAAGGGGTGGCCAACGCTACTTGCCGAAGCGGGCGACCAGCTCGGCCACCCGGGCGTCGTCGATCTTGGCGACGAGCACGGGCGGCGGCGTGAAGGGCGCGCCGGGGCCGATGGTGTCCAGGCCGAGGAAGGGCTGGGGCGGCCCGTCGGCGGCGTCCTCGCGGCCGAAGGCGGCGAGGATGGTGCGGCTGAGGCCCGGGATGACGGGGGCGCTGGCGGCGCCGATGACGAGCATCAGGTTCATGCAGGTGCGGATGACCAGCGCCGCCTCGTCGCGGTCCTGCTTGATGAGGGACCACGGCGCCCGCTGGTCGATGTAGAGGTTGCCCAAGGTCCACAAGCGGCGCAGCGCGCGCAGGGCGGCCCGGAACTCGAGCGCCTCGAAGGCGGCCTCGACCTCCGCCACGCAGGCCGCGACGTCCACCTGAAGCTGGGCCTCCACCGGGCCGGGGCTGCCGCCGGCGGGCACGGTGTCTCCGAACTTGGACGCCGAGAAGCGCAGCACGCGGTTGACGAAGTTGCCGAGCACGTCGGCGAGGTCCTTGTTGACGGCGGTCTGGAAGGACTCCCAGGTGAAGGTGGCGTCGGAGGTCTCCGGGCAGTTGGCGAGCAGGGCGTAGCGCCACTGGTCTGCCGGGAACAGCTCCAGCGCGGCGTCCGTGAACACGCCCCGGCCGAGCGAGGTGCTGAACTTGCCGCCGTAGTAGTCGAGCCAGTGGAAGCCCTTGATCTGATCCGGGAGCTTCCAGCCGGCGTCGGCGCCGAGCAGCATGCCCGGGAACATGACGGTGTGGAAAGGCAGGTTGTCCTTGCCCATAAACTGCGTGTACCGCACGCCGTCGCCGCCCTCGCGCCACCACTCCCGCCACGCATCCGGGGTGCCGCGCGCCTCGGCCCACTCCGCGGTGGCGGCGATGTAGCCGATGGGCGCGTCAAACCATACGTAGAAGACCAGGTGCTCGAACCCGTCGAGGGGCACCGGCACGCCCCACCGCAGGTCTCGCGTGATGCAGCGGTCTTGCAGGCCCTCGTTGAGCCACTTCCAGGCGATCTGCCGGCTGAGCGCCGGCCAGTGCTCCTGGGCGCGCACCCATTCTTCCAAGCGCCCCTGCAAGGCCGACAGCGTGAGGAAAAGGTGCTCGCGGTCCTTCACTTCGAGGTTGCGCGAGCCGGAGAGCGCCGAACGGGCGTCCTTCAGGTCGGTTGGGTCCAGCAGGGAGGTGCAGTTCTCGCACTGGTCTCCCCGGGCCTTGTCGTAGGCGCAGTGCGGGCAGGTGCCGATAATGTAGCGGTCTGCCAGGAAGCGGCCGTCGTCCGGGGACCAGACCTGGCGGATGGCGCGGGGCTGAACGAGCCCGGCCGCGTGGAGCTGGAGGAAGATCTCCTGGGTGAGCGCGTGGTTGGGCGCGCGGCTGGTGCGGCCGAAGTGGTCGAAGGAGATGTCGAAGCGGCGGTAGATGTCGGCCTGGAGGTCGTGCAGGCGGGTGCAGTAGTCGGCCACCGACTCGCCGGCGGCCTCAGCGGCGATCTCCGCCGGGGCGCCGTGCTCGTCCGTGCCGCAGACATACAGGACCTCATGGCCGCGCTGGCGCAGGAAGCGGGCATAGACATCGGCCGGCAGCATGGAGCCGATGAGGTTGCCGAGGTGCTTGATGCCGTTGATGTACGGGAGGCCGGCCGAGAGGAGGTGTCGCATGGGGCCGGGGACTATGCCGGCGGCGCCCGCCCTTCAACGGGTGGAGGGCACGGCGTCGGGCGCGGCGCCCTGGGACGGCAGGTAGCGCCGCGCGGCCCACACGAGGCGGCGCGGTGGGCCGCTCTCCAGGCGGATCTCCACGGTGCGGCCGGCCCAGGTGGCGACGCCGGGCGCCCCCGACTCGGGCGCCCCGAACACCGCCATGAGGTGGGTGGTGGCGCGGCGGGCATCGCGGGCGCGCGGCAGCGCGATGGCGACGGCGGCGAGGCGGCCGCGCACGCAGCCGTAGGACCGCGCCGGGGCGTGGACGTCGTGCGCGTGCAGGGGGACGGCGGCCGTGGTCCACAGGAGGGCCGCGCTGTCCAAGGGCGCGCCGGCGGGCCATCCCGGGAGAGCGGAGCAGAGGGTGCCGAAGCGGAGGTCTTGCACGCCGTCCTGGGCGTCCAGCTCGGCGTGGGCGTCCACCGCGGTGGGCTCGGCCGCCGCGGCGAATGCAACGAGAGCGGACGTTGCAAGCAGCATCACGAGGTAGCCTCAGGCGCTTGCGCGCCCGCGCTCACGGGGACCGTGGTGGCGGCGCCGCGCTTCTTGAGCACGGTGGACTTGAGCTGGCCGCAGCCGGCGTCGATGTCGATGCCGCGCCGCACCCGGACCGTGGCCGGCACGCCGAAGCGCGCGAGCATCGACACGAAGGCCTCCGCGTCGGGCAGCGCGGTGGGAGCGCCGTCGTAGCGGGCCGTCGGGTTGAGCGGGATGAGGTTGACATGGCACGGCAGGCCTTGGAGCAGCGCGCCGAGGCGCGCCGCTTCTTCGGGGCTGTCGTTCTGGCCGGCGATGAGCGCCCACTCGAAGCTCACCCGTCGCCCCGCCTTTTCGGCGTACTCCCGGCAGGCGTCCATCAGCTCATCCAGCTTGTAACGCCGGTTCACGGGGAGCAGGGCGTCGCGTTGCGTGTCGGTGGCGGCGTGCAGGCTCACCGCCAGCGTGACCTGCAGTCCCTCGGCGGCGAAGCGGCGGATCGCGGGCACCAGCCCAACGGTCGAGACCGTGATGTGCCGGGCGCCGATGCCGAGATCTCCCATCAGCCGGCGCATGGCGGCGACCGCCGCCTCGTAGTTGTGGAAGGGCTCGCCCATCCCCATCATCACGATGTTCGAGAGGCGCTCGCCCCGCGCGTGCAGCTCGCCCGCGAAGCGCCAGGCCTGCTCGTAGATCTCCGTGGTGCTCAGGTGCCGCGCGAAGCCCATTTGGCCCGTCGCGCAGAACACGCAGCCCATCGCGCATCCGGCTTGGCTGCTGATGCACGCCGTGCGCCGGCCGTCCTTGTAGGGCATCAGCACGGACTCGATGAGCTGGCCATCCGGCAGGCGATACAGGCGTTTGATCGTCCCGTCTCGGCTCGTTTGCTCTGCGTCCTCGACCAGCGTGCCGATGCGGCAGCGCGCCGCGAGGTCCGACCGGAGCGGCCGCGGCAGGTCCGTCATGTCGTCGACCTGCCGGGCGAAGCGCTGGTGCAGCCAGTGGTGGATCTGCCGACCGCGGAAGGCCGGCGCGCCCGCCTCGGCGACGAGGGCCTCCAGCTCGGGGACGGTGAGGGCGAGCAGGTCGATCACGGGAGCCTCTGGGGCGGCGGCGGCGGGCCGTAGAGCGGCCGGGACGGATCGCGGTCCGGGGGCGCCGGGCTGCCCTCGACTGCGCAGACCCAGTCCACCCGCTCGCCGGCGCGCTGCACGCGGATGCGGGTGCTGGCCCCCGGGCGGGTGGCGGCGAACAAGGCGGCGTCGAGGGCGTCCCGAGACATGCGCGCCTCCCAGCGCACGCCGGGAGCGTCCACACGCTGCACGACGTCCCCGCTGCGGAGGCCGAGCGCCCCGGCGGCGGTGGCGCGCTTTACGCCGGAGAGCCGCAGGCCGTCGATGAAGCCGTCTGGCGCGTGGTGGGGCGAGGCGAAGAGCTGGCGACGCAGCTCGGCGGGCGCCGTGAGCACCCCGAAGGCCGAGGGCGGGACGGTCCCCGGGCAGCGCAGCGCGGCGCCGGCCGTCCGCAGGGGCGCAGGCGCCGCCGGCGGGGGGGCGGC
>JBEIVK010000582.1:0-3041 GCA_040373935.1 Alphaproteobacteria bacterium | reverse complement strand
GGGCCGGGGGACCGCGTGGCGGCGCGCGGGGCCGCGCTCAGGCGGCGGGGGCGCTCGATTGCAAGGTGTCGGCGACCTCACGCGCCCTCTCGAGGGCGGAGAGGGGGTCGAAGCCGAGGGCGCGGATGTCGGACTCGGCGTCGGCGTCGGTGATGCCGCGGCCGGCGCGGGCGAGCAAGGTGGCGTGGGCGGCGATGGTGGCGGCCTGCACGGTGCGGGCGGCGCGCTCGTGGCGCGGCGGGGCGGCGCCGGGATCGGCCCGGAAGCCGATGCCGCCGCAGACGGCGTCGTCAAGGCCCCACGCGCCAGCGACGAGCACGGAGAGCGGGGTGCGGCAGCGCGCGGCGACCTCGCGCACCCAATCCACGGCGGGGGGCGGGCGGCACTCGCCGGCGGTGCGGAGAAGGACGAGCTCGCCGACGTCGTGGAGGAGGCCGGCCATGTAGAGGCCGCCGCGCTTCTCGCCGCCGAGGGCGGCCGCGACCTCGGCGGTGAGGATGCCGTGCGTGCGGACGTCGTCGGCCTCGTGCTGGTAGCCGTCGATGCGGAAGACGGTGTCGTTCATGCAGACGGACATGCCGATGCGCCACAGGGCGTCCAGACCGACGCGGGCGACGGCGTGGTGCAGGCTGCGCGGGGGCTGCGCGTAGGCGGCGCTGCGGGCCTGGGACCAGACGCGGCGGACCAGCCCCGGGTCTCGCTCGACGACGCGGGCGATCTGCAGGATGTCCGTGGTGGCCTGCTTGAGCAAGTCGTCCAGCTCGCGGGCGACGTCCGGGAAGGGGGGGAGGTCGAGCTGGCCGGCCTCGACGAGCCGAATGAGGCGCTCGACCCAGAGGCGGTCTGCCTCGGAGGGGGCTTCGGCCGCGAGGTCCGTGAGGAGCTTGCGCAGCTGGCGGAGGACGGCCGTGGGCTCGGCCACCGGGACGACCACGCCGTCGAGCCAGGGGGCGCGGACGCCGGCGTCGGGGGCGGGGAGGTGGATGGCCGTGGCGGGGGGCGCCGGGGCGGCGGCGGGCGGCGGGGGCGAGGGCGCGAGACCGACGGGCGAATCCGCCGCGGAGGAAGCGGGCGCCGGCGCGACGGGCGCCTCCCCGAAGCCGAACAGAGTTTTGAGCCACTGCCACATGGCGGCGGGTTATCTCGTTCGGCGCGAATTGTCGGCAATACGGACTCGCACGTGCGGGCCGTGGGGGTGGTCGATGGCGGCGGTGCTGGTGGTGGCGATGGCGGCGGCGCAGGCGGCGGAGCTGGCCCCGGCGGTGGCAGAGGCCGAGGCCCTGTGGGTGCAAGACCAGCAGGAGGCCGCGCTGCGGCTGCTGGAGCAGCATCTCGCGCAGAGCCCGAACGACGTCGAGGCGCTGTGGCGCAAGGCCCGCGCCCTCTACGACAAGGGCGAGCGCCTGGCCGCGGCGAAGGCGCCGGTGGAGCAGCGGCTGGCGCTCTACACCGAGGTCGGGCGTTTGGCCGAGCAGATCCTCGCGGTCTCGCCGGGGCACGCCGAGGGTCTGTTTTGGAAGGGCACGGCCTTGGGGCGTGCCGCCACCGCGCGCGGCATCCTGTCGTCGCTGTCATCGGCCGACGACGTGGAGCGGCTGTGGCTGCAGGCGACGCGGGCGCCCTACCGGTACGAGGCGGCCCACGGAGCGAGCGGCTTCCCGGCCGACGCCTACTACGCGCTGGGCCAGTTCTACCGGCTGGTGCCGGACAGCGCGATCGTGAAGGTGCTCACCGGGACGCAGGGAGACATCGACGAGAGCCTCGTCTGGCTGCGGCGGGGAGCCAAGGCCGCGCCGCGCCGGGTGGAGATGTGGAAGGAGCTGGGGGTGAGCCTGCTCTGCAAGGCGGAGCGGGACGGGGACGCGGCGGCGGCGGCCGAGGGCCGGAAGGCGCTGGCCCAGGCCGCGGGGCTGCCCGTGGTCAAGGCGACAGACCGCATCGACCACCAGCACATCCCGATCATCCTTGGCCGCGCCGACGAGGCCTGCACGTACAGCCGCGACGGCTGGCAAGACCTCGACACCAGCAAGCTCAAGCCCTAGCGGGCGGCGGCCGGCCGCAGCCGGAGCGACCGCGGCCCGCCCTACCCGGCGGCGCGGCGATCCGCCGCGCGCTCTTCTTCGAGGGCGGACTGGTAGGTGCGCGTGAAGGCGGGCGTGCGGTCGTTCGGCTGGGAGCCGCCCGGGAGGCTCGCCCACTGGCTGGCGGCGATGCGGGTGGCCTCGGAGAGCCGGCCCGCGCGCAGCAGCCCCTCGACCCCGGCCCGGCGCAGGTAGCCGATAACGGCGATGTCCTGGTTTTCGGGGGACATGTCGTAGTAGGCCTCGCCCTCGCTGTTGCGGCCGGGCTTGGCCACCGGGACCTTGGCGTCGCGGGCCCAGCCGGCCCAGGTGCTCGAGAGCATCTGGTACCGGCCGTAGGCGTCGCTGTTAAAGCCAGTTTTGCGGTACCGCCGCACGTCCTCGGCGCCGGGATGGACCCGCGTGGACTCCGGGTACATGCGGCCGCCGACCTCGCGGTGGTACCCCGCGCGGTCGTTCACGCCCTCAGTGTAAGTGATGGCCCGCATGAAGGCCCGCAGCTCGGCGGAGACGCCCTCGCCCTTCGGCGTGCCGGTGACGGCGAGCGGGGCGATGCCGGTGGGGCTGCTGGCGCGCCCGGAGGCGCGGGCCTTGGCGTCCGACTCGAGGGCGGCGAGCGTGGTGGCCCCCACCGCGCCATCGAGCCCAGGCGGCGGCGTCAGCCCGCGCGCCTGCTGGAAGCGACGCACGGCGGCCTGGGTGCCGGCCCCGAAAAGGCCGTCCGCGTCCACCCCGAGGAGCTTCTGGATGTGGCGCACGGCCTCGCCGCGCATGCCGCGTTGCAGGACGGCGCCGCCGGAGAGCGCGGAGAGGGCCGGGGCCTCCGTCCAGCCGTCGGGGGCGCGGGTGGGCGCCGCGGGGGCCGGGGCGGCCGGGCCGTTTGCCGCCCGGCGATACCCCCCCGGGGCGGCCCCCGTCAGGGACCGCCCAAATAGGGAGAGCGGGGGGTGGGGGAAGAGG
>JBEIVK010000718.1:0-2409 GCA_040373935.1 Alphaproteobacteria bacterium | reverse complement strand
TATCGGCGGGGGCGTCGGTGGGGCGGCGGCGGCGGGGCGCGCCAGGCGGGGGAGCGGCGGACACGGCGATGTCTCCAAACGGCGCCGCGGGATAACCCATGGGGGGCCCCGTGTCCGGCCCCGGAGGTCTGCGCACGTGTCCCGGCCCACCCCCGACGCCCGCCTCGATCCCTACGACTACGACCTTCCAGAGGAGCGGATCGCGCGGTTCCCGTTGGAGCGCCGCGACGGTGGGCGTCTGCTCGTGGCCCAAGAAGATGGCTGGGGGGAGCGGCCGATCCGCGACCTCGCCGGGGTGTGTCGCCCGGGGGACCTGCTCGTCCTGAACGACAGCCGCGTGCTGCCGGCGCGGGTCGTCGCGCGCCGGGCCTCGGGCGGACTGGTCGAGGCGCTGCTGCTGGCCCCGACGGCCGACCACGGGCCGGCGCTCGTGCGGCCGCTGCGGCGCTTGCGGCCCGGCGAGGTCCTCATCCCTGGCCGCCTGACGGCCGACGGGGCGTTTTCCCCGCTGGACGGCGCGTCCGTTCGCGTGGGGGCGCGCGAGGGCGACTGCGTGGCGCTGGAGCTCTCCCCGTCTGTCGGGGCGGTGCTGGAGGCGGTGGGCGAAATGCCCATTCCACCGTACTTTAAGCGGCGGGCCGACGCGCTGGACCGCGAGCGCTACCAGACGGTGTTCGCCGGGCCGGCGGGGTCGGTCGCGGCGCCGACCGCGGGCCTCCACTTCACGCAGGGCCTACTGGACAATCTCCGCGCCCAAGGGGTCGAGGTGGCGACCTTGACGCTCCATGTCGGCGCCGGCACCTTCCTGCCGCTTCGCCCCGAGCAGATCGACCGCCAGGAGCTTCACCTCGAGCGCTACATCATCGGGGAGGAGCTCGCCGCGGCCATCCAGCGCACCCGCGCCCGCCGCGGCCGTGTGATCGCCGTCGGCACCACCAGCACCCGCGCGCTGGAGAGCGCGAGCGATGGCGCCGGCGGGGTGCGGCCCGGGCCGGGGCAGACCACGCTCTTCATCCAGGAGGGCTTTCGCTTTGGCGTCGTCGATGTCCTCTTCACCAACTTGCACCTGCCGCGCAGCAGCCTGCTCATGCTGGTCTGTGCATTTGGCGGGCGGGCACGGGTGATGGCCGGGTATGCGGCGGCGCTCGCCCGAGGCTTGCGGTTCTACTCGTATGGCGACGCGATGTGGGTGGAGCGCGCGCGCGGGGAGGGATAGGCGCCGCCGCCATGTCGAGCCCCCTCCGATTCACCGTGGAAGCGACCGCGGGCCCCGCGCGCCGGGGCCGCCTGGAGACGCCGCACGGCGTCATCCCGACCCCCGCGTTCATGCCCGTGGGCACCTACGGCAGCGTCAAGGGCATCTCGCCGGTTGAGCTGCGCGAGAGCGGCGCTTGGGTCGTTCTGAGCAACGCGCTCCACCTGCAGCTTCGCCCCGGCCACGAGGTCATCGAGCGGCTGGGTGGGTTGCACGGCTTCATGGGCTGGGACGGCCCCATCCTTACGGACTCCGGTGGGTACCAGGTCTTCTCGATGAAGGACCTCCGCTCCCTGAGCGAGGAGGGCGTGAAGTTCCGCAGTCCGGTGGACGGGCGCGCCTACTTCCTCACGCCCGAAGGCTCGGTTCACGCGCAGGAGGCGCTTGGCGTGGACCTCGCGATGGCCTTCGACGAGTGCATCGAGTGGCCGGCGGACCGCGCCCGGGTCGCCGCGAGTACGGCCCGCACCACCCGCTGGTTGAAGCGGCAGATCGCCGCGCGTCGGCGGCCAGACCGCACGGCCCTCCTCGGCATCGTGCAGGGAGGGTTCTACGAGGACCTCCGCGCCGCCCACACCGATGAGTTGGCCGCATTGGACCTGGATGCCTACGCCATCGGGGGCATCAGCGTGGGCGAGCCCCGCGAGCACCTGCTGGCGATGGTCGATGTGTCCGCCCCGCGTCTCCCGGCCAACAAAGTCCGCTATTTGATGGGCGTCGGCTACCCCATCGACATCATCGACGCGGTGATGCGCGGCGTAGACCTCTTCGATTGCGTGATCCCCACCCGCAGCGCGCGCTTCGGCTCGGTCTTCACTTCGCGGGGCCGGCTCACGGTCAAGCACGCCCGGTTCCGCGAGGATCCGGGCCCTCTCGACCCGGCCTGCGCGTGTTACGCTTGCCGTTCTTTCAGCCGTGCCTACATCCGGCACCTCTTCCTCTCCAACGAGATCCTCGCTCCGCGCTTGCTGACCCTCCACAACCTGCGCTTCTACCTGGGTCTGATGGCGCGCATCCGCGCCGCCATCGCCGAGGGGCCGGCCGCCCTGGCGGCTCTCCGCTCAGAGGCGGACCGCTGGATGTCTCCGCTCGCGGACTGACTCGCCCGGAATCCGTCGATGTTCCTGTCTGACCTGTCTTCTGCTTTCGGTGGG
>JBEIVK010000876.1:0-1826 GCA_040373935.1 Alphaproteobacteria bacterium | reverse complement strand
GGCGCGCGCGCCGGCGCCGGGGGCGCCCCAAGCAGCGACGACGACGGAGCGGGCGCAGACGGCGAGGGCGGCGACGGGGACACCGTCACCGTGGGCGGCGTGCGCGTGCGCGGCCACGGCGGCGGCATCGACGTCCACCTCCCCCTGCCGATGGACGACGCCTCCCGCGAGGCCCGCGAAGAGCGCATGCGCGCGGCGGTGGGCGCCCACGAGGCCGCCGGCCAGCGCGGCCATGCCCCCGCCGACGCCGTCCGCGCGTTCTCCCCCACCGCGCCCAAAATCCCCTGGCAGCGGGTGCTCCGTCAGTTCGCCCAGCCCGCCCTGGACCTCGACGAGCTGGACCCGCGGCGCCTCCACCGGCGCTGGCTCACCGAAGGCCTGCTCTTGCCCGGCCGCAGCGGGGAGCGCGTGCCCGAGATCGTGGTCGCGCTGGACACCAGCGGCAGCATGAGCGCCGACACCCTGCGCGCCGCCTGCGCCGAGATTCGCGGCATCGCCGGCGCAGCCGCCCGCCTTCACCTCATCGTCGCCGACGCAACGGTCCAGGAGGCCCTCACCGAGGACACCCTCGACGCCTGGCTCCGGCGCGGCCGCGCCCGCGGCGGCGGCGGCACCGACCACCGGCCCGTGTTCGCGTGGATGGCCGAGCGCCGCCTCCACCCCGACCTCTTCATCGGCCTGACCGACCTCCACTCCGCCTTTCCGCCCGTCCGGCCCACATTCCCGGTCATCTGGCTGTGCCCAGCCCGCTCCGGCGCCCCGCCGTGGGGCCGGAAAATCATCCTCGCCTGACGCGCGCGGCCGTCGCCCACCCCTGCAGGCCGCGCACGGTGGGCGCCCCGCCGGCCTGCGGCCGTCGGCGGCCCTCCTCCGGGGTCGGCGCTGCCGCGCCTCCGTGCGCCCTGCGCGGGCGCACCGGCGCTGCGCGCCGCCCTCCGTCCGGCCTGGCGCGGTCCACCGCGGGGCCGCGGGCGCGATACGGCACGCGACCGCCGGCACTTCCGCCGGGGTCATGCGCTGGAAGCTCCATGGTCACGCTCCTCTCCATCGTCCAGGCCCAGTCCGGGGAGGCGGCGCTGCGCGCCGCCTTCTCCCCCTTCCCTCCAGACACCACCTTCGCGATCGACCCGGTGCCCTGTGTTTTCTCCGGCGTGTCCCTGCACCCGTGGTTCCTCACGGGCGGGCCTGCGCTCCCGTACTCCGACATCATCGACGACGGGGACGGCGCACCCGCGCCGGTCTCGCGCCGGGCGACGGCGGGCTACCTCTGCCCGGCCGGGGATGGCGGCTGGGCCGTGATGGTCCTGGACGCCACCGCGCACCTGTTCGAAGAGGCCGCGGACCTCCTGTTGACGCTCCACCCCGACTTCGGGCGCTGACGCCAGCCGGGCGGCGCCCAGCCCCCACCGTCCGGCACACGCCACGCGGCACCGAGCCCGGGTCGTGCGAACGGCTGTACGGCGGTGCTCGAAAACAGACCCTCACCCTGGTCCACGGGCGCCGCGGGCGCCGCGGGCGCCCCATGGACCGGCGGGACCAGGAACGGCCAGCCCCGTCGGTGGTCCGCTACGGGCATCTCCCTCGCTCGAGCCGTCCCCGAACCGCGCCCACGCCCAGGCGCGCATCCTCGGCCACCGCCCACGACCGGCGCGCCGCCGCGCGGGGCGGGCGCGGCGCAAAAAAACCTTGATCGAGACCACCGCGCCGAGGTCCAGCCCGCGCGGCGACCGGTGTATCTCGCCCGCCCCTCCGCTCCAGGGTTTCCCGATGCCAGCTGGCACCGGAATGTCCCTCGCACGGGAGGCACTTTCGCTCCGGCATCTCCG
>JBEIVK010000019.1:0-16932 GCA_040373935.1 Alphaproteobacteria bacterium | reverse complement strand
GCCCGGCGCACCGAGGCGCGACGCGCCGAGCCCGGCGGAGGGCCGCCGCCGGCCGCATCGGCCGGCGGGGCGCCCAGCCTCAGAGGTTGTACATCATGTACTGGAGGACGGAGAGCATCTCGGCGTCGCCGTTCTTGGCGACGCGGAAGGTGCTGTAGGCGACGCGGCCTTCGCCGGAGCCGAAGCTGACGAGGATGGGCACGTTGGAGAGGTTGTAGGAGTCCGTGCCGATGCGGTACGTGACGGTGGCCGTGAGATGCGTGGTGGTGGCCTCGTTGACGGACTCGATGGGCGGCCACACGGGGAGGTCGTACTCGATGTCCAGCTGGGGCTCGCCCAGCCAATCGGCCAGGGCGGCGTCGGCGACGTTGGCCTGGACGATGGCGTATTCGCCGTGTTGGGCCGAATCGGGGATGGCGTCGTCGCCCACGAACTCGATGCGGTCTGGCCAGGCGAGCTCGATGGCGTCGTAGGCCCAGTCGGAGGCGTAGAGGGAGCCGCCGCCGCGCACGTACTCACGGAGGTTTTCGAGGATCAGCGCGGGGGTGGACCCGGCGTCGGCGTCCTCGAGGTCGTAGAGGATGTTCTCCTCGACGTGGCCGCCGTTGAGGAAGATGATGTCGTACTGGCGCATCGCGTCGAGGTCGGAGAGGAAGTCGCGGATCTCCGTCTCGGCGAGGCCGTCGATGAGCTGGTAGTTGGCGAAGCCGAGCGACTCCAGGACGAGGTCGAAGTTGTCGTAGTCGCCGGTGACGACCGCGACGTCGAGCTGCAGGGGATCGAAGCAGTCCGGCTCTTCGAGGGCGCGGAACTCGCCGTCGTTGAGGAAGACCTCGTGCGTCTCGATGATGTCGTCCCCGAACTGGACGTAGATGGTGTAGTCCTGCTCGGGGGGCAGGCCGTCCAGATACCAGTAGCCGTCTTGGTCGGAGTAGGCCTGGCGGGTCTCGTAGAGGTTGCCGTCGGCCGTGAACAGATGCGTGTAGACGAGCGCATCGGAGAGCCAGGTGCGGCCGGACAGGTCGCACACGCGGCCCTGGAGCGAAGCGGGCTCCGGGGGCGGCGGCTCTTTGTCGCCGGGGACGAAGAAGGCGCTCTCGGAGCAGGCGAGGGCCGCGACGGCGGCGAAGGGCAGCAGGGGGCGCAGATGAGCCACGGGCGTCTCCGGTTCTTTCACAGTCTACCCGAAGTGTCAGGACGGGGTCAAGCGGGATCCGCACGCCACGCGCCGGAACGACCGCCGTCCTTCTCCAGGAGCCGCACGCCCTCGATGCGCATGCCGCGATCGACGGCCTTCAACATGTCGTAGATCGTGAGGCACGCGACGGTGACCGCCGTGAGGGCCTCCATCTCGACCCCTGTGCGCCCCGTCGTGCGCGCCTCGGCGACCACGCGCAGGCGCCCGTCGGCGGTGGGTGTGACGTCCACGGTGACGCCGTCCAGCGGCAGCGGGTGGCAGAGAGGGATGAGGTCTGCCGTGCGCTTGGCGCCCATGATGCCGGCGAGACGCGCGATCTGCAGCGGGTCGCCCTTGGGCCCTCCGCCGCCGGTGGCGCGGGCGAAGGCGTCGGCGCCGAGCACGAGGTGGCCCTCGGCGCGGGCCCGGCGCGCAGACGGGGCCTTCTCGCCGACGTCGACCATGCGCGGGCGGCCGTCGGCGTCGAGGTGGGTGAGCACGGGGGAGGACACGGCAGACTCCAAGGGATGGGCAGACACGATACACGCGGCCCATGCAGAAGGCACTCGCGAGGTGGTATGCCACCGCGGCCGCCCAGGGCGGGCCGGACGCCCCGGCGTGGCGCCAGCGCGCCGTCGCCCTGCTTCACCTCGCCGTCGTGCTGGTGCGGGAGGCCCGCGCGGACCGCCTGCCAGCCCGCGCGGCCACGCTCTCCTACTGGACCGCCGTGGCGGCCGTGCCCTTGCTGCTGGTCGCCTTCGCGCTGGTGGGGCCGCTCGGCCTCGAAGAGAGCACCGTGGCCGCCGTCCGCGGGCTGCTGTTCGACACGATGCTGGCCGCCTCGACCGAGCAGGTGGGCCAGGCGCTCACCGATCTCATCGTTCAGATCGACCTGGGCGCCGTGGGCGCGGCGGGTGTCCTGGGCTTGCTGGTGACGGGCTCGCAGCTCTACTTCGCGGTGGAGGACGCCTACGACGAGATCTTCGGCGGGCGGTCGCGCCGTCCGCTGCTGCTCCGCTTCGCGCTGTTCTACGCCGGCGTGACGCTGGTGCCGGTGGTGCTGTCGGCCGGGGTGGTCGTCTCGGCGAGCACCCGCCTGTCGGGCTTCTGGTCGGTGGTGCCCTTCGCCCTCTCCACGGCCCTGTGGGTGGGCGGCATCCGCCTTCTGCCCAGCGCGCGGGTGGGCTGGCCGGCGGCGCTGGTCGGCGGGCTGCTGACGGCGGCCCTCTTCGAGGGGGCCAAAGCAGGCTTCGGCCTCTACACGGACCTGCTCGGCACCGACGACGGCCTGAAGAAGGTCTACGGCTCGCTCGCCGCCATCCCGGTCTTCCTGCTCTGGACGAACGTGGTCTGGCTCATCGTGCTGGCGGGCGTCGAAGTGGCGTGGGTCGTGGAGCACCGGGCGGCCTTGCTGGAGGCCGAGCGACGCGCCGCCCTGGACCCGGACGCGGACCGCCGTCGCCCCGACGCCTTCTTCGCGATGGCCCTCCTCGACGCGATCCAGGCCGCGGTGGCCGAGGGGCGCGGCCCGGCCAACGTGCAGTCCCTCGCCCAGGACTGCGGCACAGACCCGCGCGCCGTCGCGGTCGCCCTCGACGAGCTGCGCCGCACCGGCCACATCGCCGTCACCGAGGACGCGGGCTGCGTCGCCGTGCGCCCGGCCGCCGAGAACACGCCCGCCGCGCTGCTGCGGCACTGGCACGACCAGACCGCCCCCCGCCTCTCTGGCGCCTCCGCCGCCCGGGTGCGGGGCTGGCTCGGCCGCGCCGCCGAAGGCCTCACACCCGCAGGAGGGCCACGGTGTTCCAACGAATCCTCTGGTTGAACGACCTGGACCCTGGCGCCCAGTCGGCGCGGCCGTGGCTCGAGCGCCGCGCCCACATCGACCCGGACGTCCAGGTCTGGGTGGTGGCGGTGGGCGAGGGCCGCCGCGCCGGCGTCGAGGCGGCGGCCGCGGCCTTGCGCACGGCGCGGGTGGCCGCCGAGGCGCGGGAGCTGCCGGGGCGCCCCGCCGAAGCTGCGGCCGTCCTCGTCGCAGAGCACGCCGTGCAGCTGGTCGTCGTCGGGCAGGGCCAAAAGAAGCCGCTGGACCGCTGGCTGCGCGGGGGCGTGGCGCGGCGCCTGCTGCGCGGGACGGCGGCGAGCCTGCTCATGGTGGCGCCGGGCGCGCCCTCGGCCTTCGCCGACGTGGTGATGGGGGTCGCCGACGACGAGGGCTCCGTGGAGCACCTGTGGGACGCCGCGCAAGCGGTGGCCCCCGGCGCGGCGGTGCGGGTGGTGGGCGTGCTCGTCCCCGCGGAGAGCGACACCGGCCGCGACGAGGTCTTCGACCGTCTGCTCGCCCGGGTGCGCGACGCCGCGGGCGGGACGCTGCCCCCCGGCTGGTCGGTGGAGGTGGTGGCCGCGTCCGATACGCTGGAAGGGATGCTCTACGCCGCGGCCCAGGCCGAGCTTCTCGTCCTGGCGACCGGCGAGGGCCGCGCGGGCGGGGTGGAGGCGGCGGTGGCCGAGGGCGCCGTGGAGGGCGCCCCGTGCAGCGTTCTCGTCTTGCGCTGATCCTGCTGCTCGGGGTGCTGGGCGCCGTGGCGGCCGCGGCCGCGCTGCGCGTCCAGGCCGTGCGCACGGCCGAGGGCCGCTTGCGGGACGCCGGGTTCACCTGGGACTCCCGCGAGGATCGCCTGCTGGTGGTGCGCTGGCGCGGCCTCCGGCGGCCGGGGGTGGAGCTGCCCCTGCTGCGGTGGACCTTGGCCCCCACGCCAGCGGTGCACGCGGAGGGCGCCCGCGTGGACCTCGCCGCGCTCGCCGGCCGGGCCCCGTCCGCCACCGACGTGCAGCCGGCTTCGACTGGCGCGGCTGCATGGGAGACAGACACGCTCGGAATGGCGCCGGCTGCGGGTCCTTTGCTCACCAATCCGCTGCCGGATGCATCTGTCGCAGATTGGTCCTCGATTGATCCGCGCGTCTCTGAAACGCTTGCGGAGTGGTCGCGCGGGGCCGACCCCGGCGCCTGGGCGGGGCAGCTCGCGGGCCTGCCCGCGTCCGTCACGGTGGGCGACGCCGCGGTGTCCTGGGGTGACCAGCCCCTGCTCGATGGCCTGGCCGGCAGCGTCGCCCCCGCGCTGGATCTGCGCGCTCCCGGCGGTGGGGTCCGCTTGGGCCCCGACGCGCTCGTGCTGACCCTCCATCGGGGGATCTCTCCCTCGGGCCGGTGTCCGGGCCCGGGACCGCGCACCTGGAGGTCCGGCCGGGGGCGGCGTCCGCACGCCTGGACTGGCCATCGGCGTGGATCGAGCATCCGCTGCTCGCCCCCGCGCCCCTCGGGCCCTGGCCGGTCCAAGCGGCGCTGGACTGGGATGGCGACGCGCTGACGGGAGCCGCGCACGCGGGGCCGCTCACCGCCGCGCTGCGGGGCACGGCGCGGCTCGCGCCGCCCGCCGTCACGCTCGGCTTCGACACCGAGGTGTCCCTGGCCGACGCGCTCGCCTTCTTTGGCGACGCGGTGCCCGAGGGGCGGCGCGTGGAGGTGCGCGGCCGCCTCGGGCTGCGGGGCGAGGTGGCGTGGCCCGCGGGCCGTTGGGCGCTCACGCCGCGGGCGGAGGAGCTCGCGGTGGCGGGCGCCCTGCCAGACCCGGGGGGGCTCGTGCGCGGGCCCATCGAGTGGCGGGCGCCCGGCCCCGGGCCCGACGACTGGGTGGTGGCCCGCACCGGCGAGGACACGGACACCTTCGTCGCGCTGGAGGAGGCCGGGCTCTTTCCCGACGCCGCGGTCGTCGCAGAGGACGGGGCCTTCGCGGATCACCACGGCTGGCATCTGCCCTCCGTGCAAGCGGCGCTGGACGCCGCGGCCGGCGGGAAGCCGCTGCGGGGCGGGAGCACGCTGAGCCAGCAGCTGGCCAAGAACCTGTTCCTCGACGGCCGGGACCGCAGCCTCGCCCGCAAGCTCCGAGAGCTGCTCTACGCCGTCGAGATGGAGCGCGTGCTGCGCAAGGAGCGCATCCTGGAGCTCTACGTCAACGTGGTCGAGCTGGGGCCGGGCATCTTCGGCGTGGGGCCGGCCGCCGAAGCGTGGTTCGCGCGGCCGCCGGCCCGGCTCACCCCGCGAGAAGCCGCGTTTCTGGCCGCGTGTCTGCCCTCTCCTCGCCCGTGCTGGGAGCGCACGATGATCGGCGGGCGGGAGCCCCGGGCACGGGTGGACCGCGTGCTGGACCTGCTGGCCGCGCGGGGCGTCCTCGCGCCCGCGGTGGCCGAGGCGGCGCGCCGCGATACCCTGCGCCCCGTCCCTCCCGCCCGGTGACCGCGTGTCCGGCTCCCCCTCTCCGGCCAGCGCCGTCACGGTCGCCGCGGTCCTCGACACCCGCAGCGAGCTCCGGCGCCTCCTGGTCCTCGCTTGGCCGGTGGTGCTCGGGCAGGTCGCCGTCGTGTTGCTGGGGGTGGCCGACGTCATCTTCGCCGGCCGGGTGGGCCCCGAGGCCCTCGCGGCCATCAGCACGGGGCACATCTGGGGCTTCGGGACCTTGATCCTCGGCATCGGCCTGCTGCGCGGGCTGGACCCGCTGTTCAGCCAAGCCTGGGGCGCCGGCGACACGGCGGCGGAGGCGGCGCACCTGCGGCGCGGGCTGGTGCTGGCGGCGGCGGCGGCGGTGCCGGTCATCGCGGCGCACCTGTTCGCGGCGCCGGGGCTTCTGTGGCTGCGACAGCCGGCCGCCGTCATCCCGCTCGCGGCGGAGTACTGCGCGGTCGTGTCCCTGGGCGTGCTGCCCGCCTTCGCCTTCGCGGCCGTGGCCGGGTTCCTGCAGGGGCGCGGCGACATGAAGCCGCCCGCGGTGGCCCTCGGCGTGGCCAACGTCGTCAACTTGATCGGAAACGCCGTGCTGGTGTTCGGCGTCGACCTCGGCCCCCTCGGCGCCGTGCCGGCGATGGGCGCCATCGGCTGCGCCTGGGCCACCACGGTCTCGCGCTTCGCGACGCTCGGGACCTTGTTGTTCCTCGCCGCGCCGACCCTCCGCGCCCTCCCGGCAACCCCGGGGTGGGCGCGGCCGGCGGCCTTCGCGCCCCTGCTGCGCATCGGCCTCCCGGTGAGCCTGCAGACCGGCTTCGAAGTCTGGGCCTTCAGCGCGGCGGGCGTGATGATGGGCATGCTCGGCGCCGTGGAGGTCGCCGCGCATGCCGTCGCCATCAACATCGCCAGCCTGACGTTCATGGTGCCCTTTGGGCTCGGTGCGGCGGCGAGCACGCGGGTCGGCAACCTCATCGGCGCCGGGCACGCGTGGGCGCGGGCCGCGGGCGTGGCGGTGGCGACCGGGGCGGCGTTCATGGCGGTGATGGCGGCCGTGCTCACGGCCGGCGCCGTGCCGCTCGCGCGCCTGTTCACGCCAGACCCGGCGACCATCGCGGTGGCCGCCCTGCTGCTGCCGGTGGCCGGGGCGTTCCAGCTGTTCGATGGCGTGCAGGCGGTCGCTTTTGGCGTCCTGCGCGGCGTGGGCGACACGCGCGCCCCCGCGGTCGTGAACCTCATCGGCTACTGGGGCCTCGGGCTGCCGCTGGCCTGGTGGTGGGGCGTCGAGCGCGGCGGCGGCCCCGTGGCGATCTGGGCGGGCCTCGCGCTGGGCCTCGCGGCGGTCGCCGCGATGCTGCTGGTGCGGGTGCGCATGGTGGCGCAGCGGGGAGCCGCGCGCCTCTGAGCGCGGGGCTATGCTCTGGGCATGGACCTCGCCCGCCTTCGACGCCGGCTGCTGCACACGGAGCGGCTCGCGCGCGAGGGCGCCACCGACGGCGAGCGGGCAGCGGCCCGGGCAGCGGCCGAGCGCTTGCGGGCCCGGATTGGCCTCACCACGCCCCCGCCCGAAGAGGACGCCGCCGCCTGGGATGAACCCCTGACCGACGAGGTGGCGCCCCAAGACCTCCCGTCGCGGGCGACGCTCGGCGCGTGGCTGCACGACTGGGCGGCCGGCCGGGCCGGGGCCGCCGACATCGCGGCACGCGCCGCGCGCTTCGTGGACGGGGCGGTGCTTCCGCACCTTCCCCCGGACGACCCGGACGGGGTGGTGGTCGAGGTCTTGCTCGTGCTGGCCGGCGCGCAGGGCGCATGGGCCCCGTCCGACCTCGCGGCGGTCCACGCGTTCCTCGGCACGCCACCCTCCGCCACGCGGGCGGGCTGGGCGGATTGGCTCGCTCACCTCGCGGGGCGGGCCCAACGCGAACGCCGCGGGGGCGCCGCGGCCAAGGCAGCGGAAGGGCGTGCGGCGCCCGAACGCAGACCGGCCCCCTCCTCCCGGGCCGCCAGCGGCTCGGGCTGAGGGCAACGGGGACGCCGACGCGGCAGATCCGGGGGCGACGGGCCGCGCGGGAGAAAGGAAGGGGGCGTTACGGGGGAAACGCAGTTTCCCCTGTCCCCCTCCCCCGACCACCTCCCGCGACGGCCAGGGTGAGCGCGCAGACCGCAAACAGTGAGAACGGGCCTCGCACGCGGAACCTCCGCGAGCGCGCCAACCGGGCGCGCGGTCGGCGGTTGGCCAGGGGGCGTCCACGGGGCTAGACCGCGACGGCCCGGGGGAAGCATGGCGTTCAGCGGACTCCTCGCCTTGATCGACGACATCGCGACCATCGCCGACGACGTCGCCACCCTGACGTGGGCGGCCACGCGCAAGACCTCGGGCATCGTCACGGACGACATGGCCGTGACGGCGGAGCAGACCTTGGGCATCCAGCGGGAGCGCGAGCTGCCCGTCATCGGCAAGGTGGCCTGGGGCAGCCTGAAAAACAAGGCGCTCATCCTGGTGCCCGGCGCGCTGCTGCTCAACGCGGTGGCGCCGGTGCTGCTCACGCCGCTGCTCACGGCCGGCGGCGCGTTTTTGTGCTTCGAAGGCGTCGAAAAGATCCTCCACAAGTTCCTGCCGCACGCGGCGGAGGCGGACGCCGGGCCCTCGCCCACGGGGGATCCGCAGGCGTTCGAGGACCTGCGGGTGCGCGGGGCGATCCGCACGGACTTCATCCTGTCGGCGGAGATCGTCGCCATCGGCCTCGGGGAAGTGGCGGCCGCCCCGCTGCAACGCCAGGTGATGGTGCTCTACGCCCTGGCCTTGCTGATGACGGTCGGGGTGTACGGGCTGGTGGCCGTGCTGGTGAAGCTGGACGACGCCGGAGAGGCCCTGGCCCGCAAGGGCGGCGGGGCCGCCGTGGTCGGGGGCTGGCTGCTGCGCGGGACGCCCGGCCTGATGCGCGGCATCTCGTGGGTCGGCGCGGTGGCGATGTTGCTGGTCGGCGGCCAGCTCGTGCTGCACGCCATCCATCCGCTCGACGGGGCGCTGAAGGCGGCGGCCGAGGGGCTCGGCGGGCTGGCGGGCGGCGCGCTGGGCGTGGCGGGCACCCTCGCGGTGGGCGCGGTGGCGGGCGGGCTGGTGCTGGCGGCGGTCACCGCCGTCAAAAAGCTGCGGGGGCGCTGACGGCGGCGCGCACGGCGGCGGCGAGGGAGAGGGCCGCGATGGCCTCGGCCGGGGTGCAGGGAGAGGGGCCGCGGCCGTCGATGTGCGCGAAGAAGGCGTCGTGCAGGCGCGCGAGGGCATCGCCGCCGCCGAGCGGGACGGGCACGGGGCGCAGGTCGCCGCGGCCCCAGTCGACGCGGTGGGCCTGCCCGGCGAGGAGGTCCAGCGAGAGGTAGGCGCCGGGGGCGACGACCCGCCAGGTGCGCACCCGGCGGGCGGAGACGCGGGACACGCCGAGGTTGGCGACGAGGGGCCCGGCGCGCAGGCGGGCCTCCGCGATGTCCAGCGGGCCCCCCGGCTGGAGCCCGAGGCCGCTGGCGTCGCAGACCCGGGGCGGGGCGCCGGGCGCGAGCCGGGAGAGGAGGTCGAGATCGTGGACCAGGAGGTCCGACAGCACGTCTCCCTCGACGGGCGGGCCGGGGGCGGGCGGCCCCAGGCGCTCGGCGGCGACGAAGCCGGGCGGGGCGTCGAGGGTGCGCAGCGCCTCCCAGACGGGGTTGTAGCGCTCGACCATCGACACGACGAGGGGGCCGCGGGCGGCGAGGGCGCGGGCGCCGTCCACGGAGCCGGTGAGCGGCTTCTCCACCAGGACCGGCACGCCGAGCTCCAGCCAGGGGCCGGCGACCTCGGCGTGGGTGGAGGCCGGCGTGGCGACCACCACGAAGTCCCAGGCCCCCGCGCGCACGGGGGGGGGCCGGCAGGCCCAGCGCCGGATCCACCACCGCCAGCGCGACGCCGGGGCGCGCCTGGAGATGACGCGCGTGGTGGCGGCCCATGCGCCCGCAGCCGAACAGCAGCCCGCGGCGCGGCGCCGGCATGGGCGCCTACTCCGGGGCGGCGTCAGCGCCGGCCGAGCGGCAGATGCCCCGCGCGCTGCCCTCGACGAAGGCGCAGAGCTCCAGCACCTCGGGAGGACCCGCGGCCGCGCGGACCTGCTCCAGGGCGATGCGCAGCGGCAGGCCCTGGTGGAAGAGGTCCCGGTAGGCGGCCTTGAGCGCGCCGACCACCGCCGGATCGAAGGCGGCGCGGCGCAGGCCCACGATGTTGAGGCCGAACAGGCGGGCGCGGTCGCCTTGGGCGGTGACGAAGGGCGGGACGTCCTGGGCGACCATCGCGCCCCCGCCGACCATCGCATAGCGGCCCACGCGGCAGTGCTGGTGCACCGCGGCCAGCCCGCCGAGCACCGCGCCGTCCTGGATCTCGACGTGCCCGGCGATGTTGACCGCGTTGGAGAACACGCAGCCGGAGCCGACGACGCAATCGTGGGCGACGTGGCTGTAGGCCATGAAGAGGTTGTTGTCGCCGATGGAGGTGAGGCCCCCGCCCGCGACGGTGCCGCGGGAGGCCGTCGTGAACTCGCGGAAGTCGTTCCCCTCGCCGATGCGAAGGACCGTGTCGCCGCCGCGGTGCTTCAGATCCTGCGGGTCCCCGCCGAGGCACGCGTGCGCGCCGATGCGCGTGCCCGCGCCGACCTCCATCGGCCCCGTGAGAACGGCGTGCGGCCCCACCACCACCCCGGCGTGGAGGACCACACCGGCCCCGATGATGGCGTAGGGGCCGACCTCGACGCTGGGGTGCAGGCGGGCGGCGGCGTCGACGATGGCGCGGTCGTGGATGCTCATGCGGGGCAACGTAGCGCGCCGCGGGCCCCGGCGGGGCTCAGCGGAAGAAGTTGAAAAAGGTGCGCTTCTTGCGCTCCGTGTCCGCCTCGCCACCGAGAAGACCAGTCGCGAGGTTGGAAAAGTCGGCGACGAGCTCGGACTTGGGGTTGGCCTGCCGAAGGGTGAGGCCGGAGGTCTGGGCGGCCTGCAGCTCGGCCCAGGCGTTCGCGACGCGGCCCAACAGCGGGACGCCGAGGTTCTGCTCCAGGGCCTTCTGGGCCTCCGGGGTCGACGGGTGCGCCCGGTTGAGCACAGCCCTCAGCGGGGTCGGGCCGAGCTCCAGCTCTTTCAACGCCTCACGCCGGCGCACGACGCCGGTGCGGCTCATCAACTCTTCGGTGGTGACGATGAGCCGGTGCTCCGCGACGGAGCAGGCGGCGAGGCTCACCTCGTTGATCTCGCTGCCGGCGTCGACGACCACGGCGTCGTAGCGCTCCTTGAGGCGCTCGAGCAGGAACACGACCTGCTCGGCGCTCACCGGGTCTGCGTTGCGGAGGTCCCCGTCCAGCCCGAGCACCCGAAAGCCCGACGCGTGCAGCGGCGGCGCTTCGTTCCAGGTGCGGGCGTCGGCCACCGCGCCGCGAAGCAGGAACCACAGCGTGCCCGGCTTCGGCCGCATGTCCAGTTGGGAGGCGACATCTCCCATGTAGAGGTGGAGATCGACCACTATGACGCGCCGGCCCCGGCGCTGGGCCAAGGCGTCGGCCAGGTGAACGGCGACCGTGGTGGCGCCGACGCCGCCCTTCGCGCCGATGACCGTCACGACCGCGCCATCGGCGGTCGGCGGGCGGTCGCGCTTCTGCAGGGTGACCAACGCACGGCGCAGGTCGCCGGGGCCCTCCCGCAACACGACGAGGTCCGCGCAGCCAGCCTCGGTGGCCTTCTGCACGAGGCCCGGGGTCGACAGATCGGTGACGGCCAAGAACGCGACCGCCGGGTACAGGGCGCGAACGCGCGAGACCATCTGCAGCACGGCGCTCGGACGCACGCCGAGGTGCAGCGCGACCACGTCCGGTTGCGCCTGGCTCACGGCCTCTTCGAGCAAGGTCCAGTCCCCGAGGTGGCCGACGTCCTCGGAGATGTCCGCGGTGGCGGCGCGCAGGTCGACGAGCTGTGGCTCGGTCAGTCCACCCAACAACAACCGCACGAATCACCCCGCAGAACGCGGATCTGTCATGCCCCGCGCAGGCTCAGTACGCAACCGCCCGAAGCAGCGCGGCGGGGGACGGGTCGCGCGCGAAGGCGTCCAGCACGTCGTCGGCCAGGGACCGACCGGAATCCAGGCGTTCGAGCAGCGGATCGAGCAGGACATCTTCACCGGGAGACCACCGCGCGAGCCCGGCGTGCGCGAGGGCGCCCAAGTCCCGGGCCCAGTCGCGCAACGGACGGCCGGCGACCACCGCGGACATCCCGGCGCGGGTGGCCGCGTCGAACTGCGCCTCCCGGGACTCCCCGGCCGCATCGAGCGCGTCCACCAGCGCGAGGGCGCCATCGGCGGCGGCGCGGTCGTAGAAGAGCCCGGCGTAGAACGCGCAGAACGCAACGGCGAGCGGCACCGGCGCGGCGTCGGCGCCGCGGATCTCGATGGTGCGCTTGATGCGCACCTCCGGGAACACGGAGGTCTGGTGGAGCCCCCAGTCGTCCCAGGTGGGGAAGCGCCCGCCGATGCCCTCCGCCATCCACTGCCGGAAGGTCCGGCCACGGGCGGGCGCCCAGACCCCGCCGCTCTTGGTGAACATCATCGGGACGTCGAGCAGCAGATCGACGTGCTTTTCGAAGGTGAAGCCGTCCTTGAGCGGGGCCGGGAAGCCCGTGCGCGCGGGATCGGTGCGCGTCCAGATGTGGCCGCGGAAGGTCTTGAAGCCCGTGAGCCGCCCCTCGGCGACGGGCGAGTGGCTGTACATGCCGGTGAGGATGGGGGCGATCCCGGCGGCGAGCCGGACCTTGCGGGCGGCGTCCGCCTCGTCGGCGTAGTCGTAGTTGGCCTGGACGGAGGCCGTGGCCTTCATCATCCAGTGGGCGAGATCGCCCACCTGGGGGAGATACTCCCGCATGATGCGGTAGCGGCCCTTGGGCATCCACGGGATGGTGTCGATCGGCGCCAACGGGCTGAGGCCAGCGGACAAGTAGAGCAGGTCCCGCCCCTCCGCAAAAGCCAAGAGATGCGCGCGGTTTTCTTCGAGCTCTGCGGCCAGCGCGCGGAGGGAGCGGTGAGGCGCGCCGGACAGCTCGACCTGCCCGCCCGGCTCCAAGGTGATGCTGGCGCCGGAGGGCTTCCCCAACGCGATGAGGGCGTCGCCCTCGAAGACCGGCGCCCAGGACGCATCGGTGGCGCGCAGGTGCTCGAGGATGGCGCGGATGCCGTCGGCGCCCTCGTAGGAGACCGGGCGCCCGTCCCGGCGCACGACGACCCGTTCGAACTCGCCGCCCACCCGCCAGCGCGCTGCCGGTTGGCCGTAGTCTTGGAAGGAGGCGATCAAGAGGTCGCGGGTGAGGATCGGTGCGTCGGTCATGGCGGCCCAGCTATCACAGATCGCCCGGTGCACCCGGCGGCGATCGACGGAGGGGGAACGGGGCGCTACACTCGGCGGGTGGAGTCCCCATGCGCACGCTGCTCCTGATGCCGGCCCTGCTCGTTGGTTGTACGCCGCACCTCACGACCCCGAAGTGGGCGCGCGACGGCGACGGGACGGGCAGCGGCGCGGATTGGGAGGCGCCGAGCAACTCGTGGCCGGCGGTCGAGGCGGTGCCGGCCGACTTGGTGGCCGAAGGGTTCACGGAGGGGCTCACCTTCCCGGACATCCGGCTGATGGACCAGCACGGGGACATCGTCTCGGTGTGGCAGTTCTACGGCATGGTCATCGCGGTGGACATCAGCACGATGTGGTGCGGCCCCTGCAACAAGCTGGCCAAAGAGGTGGACCACACCTGGGAGAGCTACGCAGACCGCGGCTTCATGTACCTGACGATGCTGCCCGAAGACAGCGAGGGCGGGCCGATGGAGCTGGAGGACACGTTGGAGTGGGTGGAGCGCCACGACATCGTCGCGCCGATCCTCGCGGACGACCAGGGTTACTCCTACGACATCGTGCCCAACCAGATCTGGCCGCGGGTGCTGGTCATCGGCCGCGACATGCGCGTCACCAACGACGAAGTCCTGCCCGCAGAGGACGCGGCCATTCGCGCAGCCATCGAGGCGGCTCTCTGACCATCGCCGCCGGGCCTCAGGGCGCCGCGGCCTCGTCCCACGCAAAAAGGTAGTAGCCAGCCGCGGTCTCGATGGGTGGCGTGCGCCCGCCCGGCGGGAGCGCGCGCACCGCGGCGGCCACCTCGTCCGTGAGCGTGGCCGGCTCGACGCGGCCGAGCGCGCCGCCCCGCGACGCGGCCGGGCCATCGGAGAGCGCGCGGGCGACGGCTGCGAAGTCCTCCCCCGCGGACAAGCGGGCCTCTACGTCGGCGAGGCGGGCCTGCGCCTCGGCCCGCGAGCGGGGCGGGCTGTCGAAGCCGCGCCCCTCGACGCCGATGACGATGGCGCGCAGGGGCAGCTCAACCAAGGCCTGCCGCTCGATGACGTGAAAGCCGAAGGGGGACTCGACCACCGCGGAGACCTCTCCCTCGGCGAGCGAGAAGGCGACCTGTTCGAAGGTCGGAACCATCGTGCCGCGACCGAAGGCTCCGAGCGCGCCGCCCTCCACGGCGGAGCTGTCCTCGGACACCGTGCGGGCCACGGCCGCGAAGTCCTCACCGGCGAGCACGCGGGCGCGCGCCTCGCGGGCCCGAGACAAGGCGTCGGCGCGGCTGCGGCGCAGGCCGGCCGGCGCCCGCTGCGCGCCCTCGTAGGGGACGAGGATGTGCCGGGCCTTGATGCGGGCCGGGGCGCTGGCCGGGGCCGCCGCCGCCGAAGGGGGGGCCTGGACAGGCGACGCGGTGGACGGGAGCGGCGTGGGCAAAGCCGCCAACGCCGCGTCTGCGCCGGCGCCCGCGGCAGGCCCGGTGGGGGTGGCGCCGCCGGGCGGCGGGAGCAGGCGCGGCGCTTCGTCCACGATGGGGGTACACGCGTGGAGGAAGAGGCCCAGGCCGAAGGGCAACAGCGGCATGGCTCGACGGTAGCGCAGCGGCGACGGGCCGGCCAGCGCGCGCTATGCGGAGCAGATGTCGCCGCACCTCCTGCTCTGGGCCGCGCTCGCCCGGGCCGACGATCCGCCCTCGCCCCCACCCCCTGCGCCGCCTGCGCCCTCCGAAGCGGCGGCTCCGGCGCCCGAAGCGGCGGCGCCAGCCCCCGAAGCGGCGGCTCCGGCGCCCGAAGCGGCGGCCAAGGCAGCGCCCACGCCCGACGACATCGCCACCTGGCTCGACAGCGTGGTCGTGCTGACCACCGGCGGCGCCTTCTGCGCCGGCGTCGTCATCGACGAGGGGGGGACCATCGCGACGGCCTACCACTGCATCGCCAGCGGCCAACGCCCCCGGGTGGAGACCCGCGGCGGTCTCCAGGCCACCGGCCGGACGCTCGCCGGCTGGCCCAAGGCAGACCTCGCCCTCGTCTCCGCGCCCGAGCTGGCCGGGAAGGTCACCCCGCGCCCCATCCGCGACGCCCCGCCGCGCCCGGGCGAGCGGGTGTACGGCCTCGGCCATCCCTTCGCGCCGATGGCCGACCGCGCGCGCCCGCTCACGGGTCTGCTGCGCTGGAGCGTGACCGAGGGCATCGTGAGCGCGACGGGCGCGTGGACGCTCCAGACGGACGCCGCCCTCAACCCCGGCAACTCGGGCGGGCCCGTGGTCGACGCGTCGGGCGCGGTCATCGGCATCACGTCCCGCAAGTTGTCAGGGGACAACCTCGCCTTCGCCACCACCGTCGAGAAGCTGCGGGAGCTTCAGGCAGACCCGCGTCGACTCCAGCCGTGGGGCGGCGTGTGGGGCTTCGGCCTCAGCCTCGTGGGGCCCACCCCCTCGGCCGCCGCGGCTTCGGCGTTGTCCTCGGCGGTGCAGCTCCGCACGGACGTCGCGTTCCGCGAGCGCCTCGTGCTGGCGGTCGGCGTCGGCCTCTGGGGCCCGGACCGCACCTCCACGTTCTTCGAGGGGGTGGTCGTCACGCCCGACCTCGAAGCCAGCGCGAGCCTCCGCCAGCGCTTCGGCAGCGGCGCCTGGTCCACCGCGATCGACCTCGGCGGAGGCGTGTACGGCACCTCCGGCCTGCGCCTCGTCGAGAACGCGTCGACCGGGCGTCCGGGCTTCGCCTGGACGGACCCGACCTTGGACCCCGGCCTCGCCGCGCGCGTGTCCTTCGGGGGCATCGGCTTGCGCGGGGTGGCCGTGCTCGACGGCGGCCCGCCGACCACCCTCCTCGCCCTGGACCTCGACATCCCGGGGCTCCTCGTCATTTTTTGAGACCTCTCCCGAGCCGCACGGAGGGCTGTAGCCGTGTCCGATCCCCTGCCCTTCTCCCGCTGGATGCGCCTGCCGGCGCTGACCACCGCCGGCCGCCGGCGCTGCATCGAGGCCTGGCTCGGCGCCGCCGAGCCGCTGGGAGACCCTTCGCTCGACGCCGAGCTGCGCGCGGCCCGCGCGGTGCTGCTCACCCTCGCGGCGGAGGAGGCGCGCGCCGCGGAGGCGCGGGCGGTGACGCGGGGGGCGCGGGCCCAGGGGCTTCGGGTGCCGCGAGACGCCCTGCGCGACGCCGAGCGGGCCCTGGCCCCGCTGGAGGCCGCGTTGCGGGCCTTGGCGGAGGCCCCGGGCGCCAGCCTCGCGCAGATGCGGGCCCGCGCGGCCGCGGATGTCCTCCCGCCGCCCTCCCGCCGCGGCGACGGCTTGGCCGCGCGGGTCGCCCGCCTCTCCGCCACCCGCGACGTGCTGCGGGGGCCGATGGGCCGCGAAGCCGTCGAGGGGCTCGGCCTGGGCGCCGCGGCGGCCCAATGGGAGTGCGCGTTGGACGCGGTGCTCGACGCGATGGAGCGCCGGGGCACGGCCGAGGGCGCGCGACTGCCCCCGGCGGCCTTGGCCCAGCACCGCGCCCTGGGCCAAGAGGCCTTCGCCCGCGCGGTGGCGGCGGTCCTCCTCTACGCGGGCGCGCCGGGGGCGGCGTGGCTCCAGCAGATGGACGGCTTGGCGCGCAAGCGCCCGCGGCGCGCGCGGGCGCGCGCGGCGGCCGAATCGGAGCCGCAACCGTGAGGTGAGCGCGCGGCCCTGACACCACCCAACCGCGCACCATACCTATCGGCGCGGGCTGATCCAATCTTCGGCGCGACCTTATGCTCATCGCGCGTTTTCCTGCACCGGGCCGCAGCGTGCGGGCCAGGCGCAGCACGCGGCCTCGCGTCTCGCGCGGTTTGGGCCCGCCGTCCCGACCAGCCGCGGGGTGCTGGCGCCGCGGTGCCGCCGAGGGGCGGCGCCACGTCCTGCCCGTGCAGGACCGCCGGGTGGCCCGCCGTCGAAGCGAGCACCGGTGGACGGGACAGCGAGGCCAGCCCTGCGGGCGGTGGACCAGGAGACGCGCGCCATCGACGGTCGTGGCACCCGCGCCGGGTGAGCCCGCCGTCCCGCCCGGCCGCGGGGTGCTGGCGCCGCGGATCCAGCCCGCCGAGGGGCGGCGCCACGTCCTGCCCGTGCAGGACCGCCG
>JBEIVK010000696.1:0-2505 GCA_040373935.1 Alphaproteobacteria bacterium | reverse complement strand
GGCCGAGCGCGCCGGCCGGGGTGCGGTGCCCGGCGGCGGCGGCCCAGAGGCGGTCCGACTCATGCTGGACGATGCGGTGGGCGTAGGCGTCGAGCAGCGCGAACGCGGGCGCGGCCGGTTGGGACCCGACGCTCGCGGCGTGTGCCCCCAGCGCTGCGAGCAGCCCCGCGTCGTCGCCGCTGCTGCCGAGGGCTTGCGCCTGGAAGGCCCGTGCGAGGCGCACGCCCGCGGCGTCTCCCAGCGCGGCCGACTCTGCGAGGACGGCCTTCGGGTCGATGCCCTCGGGGCCGGCCCCCGGCACCGCCAGCCAGACCGATGCCTGCAGGGCCCGCGGCGCGCCCCAGAACCGGCCATTGTCCAGACAGACCGTGGCCCGCTCCACTTGCCGCGGCACGTCCAGCGCGACCCCCACCGAGCCGCCCGCCGCGCGGTCGTGGAGGACGGCGAGCACGCCCGACGACAGGCCCAGCAGGTAGAGGAGGTCGTCGTTCAGCTCCGGGTCCAGCGTCGGGCAGCCGTCGCCCACCCGGCCAAAGGCGGCCTCGAGATGCGACCAGGCCGCCAGGTAGCGCCGAGCGGCCGTGTCGTGGGCCCGCCGCTCGGCCTCCAGCGCATCCTGGACCGCAGCGCCCTGCCCGGCGTGCAACGCACCCAGCCGCGCCAGCTCGGCCTCCCAGGCCACGGGCTCCATGCACATGCCGGCGCTCACCAGCGTCATCACCAGGGCCTTGTGCGGCGCGCGCTTGCCCTCGCCCAAAGCCCCGACCACGGGCGCGAGCGCGGCGCCCGTTGCGCACGCCAGCTCGACGTCGGGCAGCGAGAGGATCGACGGCGCCGCGGTGAGCATGGTCTGGCGGTCGGCCACCTTGCCGAGGCTGCACGCAGAGGCGCCGAGAAGGAAGAACAGTGCGGTGCGTTGCATGGCGGCCCCGAGCGGACGGGCCTGAGTATCCCACGGCGCGGGGGCGAGGCCATCGCCGCCGTGCAGACACCGGCTCGTCACACGCGGGGGGGGCCTCGGGTGGATATGCTGCCGGGGCAACATGTCTGCGCCCACGCCCGCTCCGCGCACACCGGCCCATCCGTCGATCCCGGCGGCCGAGCGGCTGCGCGTCATCGAGGTCTACACCTCCTTGCAGGGCGAGAGCACCCACGTTGGGCGGCCCTGCGTGTTCGTGCGCCTCGCCGGCTGCAACCTCCGCTGCACGTGGTGTGACTCCGCGTTCACCTTCACGGGCGGCACGCATCGCAGCATCGACGACGTGCTCTCCGAGGTGGAGGCTGCGGGCGTTCGCTTGGTCGAGATCACCGGGGGCGAGCCGCTGGTGCACCGCCAGGTGGTCCCGCTGATGGAGCGCTTGCTGGCCCGTGGCTTCGAGGTGCTGCTCGAGACCTCCGGCAGCCGCGACATCTCCGTCGTCCCCGACGGCGTGCGCGTCATCTTGGACCTGAAACCGCCGGATTCGGGGGAGGTCCAGGCCAATGTCTGGTCCAACCTCGCGCATCTCGGCGCCCACGACGAGGTGAAGTTCGTCCTCGCCAGCCGCCGGGACTACGAGTGGGCGCGCGAGGTCCTGCTGCGCCACCGCCTGGACGCGCGCTGCACCGTCCTCATGGGCGTCGCGCACGGGCTCTTGGCCCCGCGGGATCTCGCCGGCTGGGTCCTCGAAGATCGTCTCCCCGTTCGCTTTCAGCTCCAGATGCACAAGGTGGTCTGGGAGCCCGACGCCCGCGGCGTGTAGCCGGAGTGCCCCATGGACAGCACGTTTCGCATTGACGGCATGACCTGCGGCGGCTGCGCCGCCAGCGTGATGTCCGCCGTGGGGCGCGTGCCGGGCGTCGAGGTCCTCGCGGTGGATCCGGTCGCCGGGACGGCGCGCGTCCGCCTCGGCGCCGATGCCGCTCTCGTGGCCGACATCGCGGCGGCCGTCGAGGCCGCGGGCTTCACCTTCGTCGGCGCGGTGCCGGCGGCCGGGCGCGCACCATGAGCACAACACAGTAAACTGGCCGGGGGAGGAGAGGGGATGCGTCTCCACGAGCTGCTGGTGGTGGCCGTTGGCCTCGTCTTTTTCGGTGGGTCTGCCACCCTCGCGTCGCGCGGGCGCCCGACGCCGCCTCCCGCCGGGGACACGGGCGACACCGGCGCCGCCGACACCGGGCCGGCCGACACCGGCAATCCGGGCGGGGACGACACGGGCTCGCCCGGCGGAGACGACGCCTCGGGCGCAGACGATGGCGCTTCCGGCACGGACACCGGGCCTGCAGAGCGGCGGCGCTCGGCGGCCCAGGTCGCTGGTGAAAAGGGCGGCTTCTCCTGCGCCGTCGCTCCCGGGGCGTCGGTGGGCGCCTGGGCGCTGGCCCTGGGGGCGGTGGGCCTCGCGCGGCGGCGTCGGGCTGGCCGCGGCTGAGGCAGGAAGAGGGCGTTGCGGGGGAAACCTGGGTTTGTACCCCCCCCAGAGAGAGCCCAGCTGGCGCTGCCGGCGAAACGCGGGCGTCAGCCCGCGG
>JBEIVK010000333.1:0-4828 GCA_040373935.1 Alphaproteobacteria bacterium | reverse complement strand
GAGCGGCCGGGCCAGCAGCCCCTCGCCCGGAGGGGTGCCCTCGGGCACCAGCTCGACCATCCGCGGGCCCAGCTCCGGGTAATGGGCGCGCAGCCACTCCGGGAAGCCGTCGGCGGCCATGCGGTCCACCACGAAGGCGTCGAAGTCCGGGTCCGCTGCCACCGCCCGCCGCGCGTCTTCGGCGGACGCGACGTGCACGAGGTCGAGGTCTGCGCCGAGGGCGCGCCGCGCGAGGTTGCTGACCAGCGGGTCTGGCTCCAGCAGCAGCACCCGCGCGCGCAGGGGCACCAGCGCGATCTTGGACGCGCGGCGCTCGGCGGCGACGGTGACCGCGGGGAGCCGCACGGCCAGGCGGGTCAGGCCGTCGGGGGCCGCGGCGACCGTCAGCGCGCCGCCCCAGGCCAGCACGAGCGCGCTCGCGGTGGGCCCTGGGTCCACCGGCCGGCAGGTGGGCGCGTCGAGCACGAAGCCGACGCCTTCGGGGCCGTGATCCGCCGAGAGGCCGACCGCACCGCCCGCGGTGGCCCCGGCGTGGGCCAGCGCGGCGGCGAGCTGGGCGAGCAGGGCGACGAGACGCTCCGGGTCGGCCCGAACGGCGGTGGACACGCCCGGTCCCGCCCGAAGGGACCAGCCGGCGGGCAGCGCAGCCCGCGCGGCGACCGCGGCGACCACGCGGTCTGCTGGCAGCGCCTGTTGCCAGCCCTCGACCGTCTGGGCCAAGGCCTGCACGCGGCCAAGCGCCGCGCGGAGGGCCTCGGTGGCCGCGCGGAGGTCTGCGCTCAGCTCGGGCAGGTCAGCCGCGGCGCGGGCCCAGGGTGCGGCGAGCAGGGCCGCCCCGCCCGCCTCCCCTCGGCCGGCCGCCTCGGCGCGAAGGCCAGCGGGCACGGCCCCGGCCACGTCGTCCAGGGCGTCGAGGGTGGTGCGCAGCACCGTGAGCGGGTCGTGGAGCGTCCGGAGGACCTGGGCGCTGAGCGCGCCCAAGGCCGCGAGGCGATCGGCGTTGGCGAGCCGTTGACGCTCGGCGACTTCCGCGCTGCGGTCGAGCACGATCGCGTGGGCGCCGCCCTCGGGGGTGGGGGCCAGCTCGACGCGCACGGCGGCTCGCCCCTGGGCGGATGGGACGACGAGCTCGACCCGCTGCGCGACGATGGGCGGGCGCAAGGCGCGAAGCAGCCGCGCGGCCGCTTCGGGGGGCAAGGTGTCGGCGAGGGGGGCCCCGACCTGCGCGGGGAAGAGGGGCGGGCCCCAGGCGCCCGCCACTGCTCCGGCCGCGTCGAGCGTGAGGACCTGTGCGCCGGTGGCGTGGAGCAGCAGGTCGGCGGCGGGCGGGGGCAAGAGCGGGCGGTCCATGCGGGGAGAGACGGACGCCGGCGGGGGAACTTGAACCCATCCGCCTGGGGCCATACAGACGGTCCATGCCCACGGGACCGGGGGGCGAGGGCCTCGTCGTCCTCGTCCCCACCTACAACGAGGCCCCCAACGTCGATCCGCTGCTCGACGCCCTCGTCGCGGCGGTGCCGCGGGCGCATGTGCTGGTGGTCGACGACGCCAGCCCGGACGGCACGGCGGCCCGCGTCCGGGCGCGCGCGGCGCGCGACCCGCGGGTGCACCTGCTCGTGCGGGCGGGGCCGCGCGGGCTCGGCTTGGCGTACCTCGATGCGTTTCGCTGGGCGCTCGCGCGGGGATACCCGGTCATCGGGCAGATGGACGCGGACCTCAGCCACGACCCCGCGGACTGGCCGCGCCTGCTCGGCGCCTTGGCCGGCGGGGCGGATCTGGCGCTGGGGACGCGGTACATGCCGGGCGGCGGCGTGGAGGGTTGGGCGCGGCGCCGTCAGGCGCTGTCGCGGGCGGGTAACGCCTACGCGCGCGGGGTGCTCGGGCTGCCGTGGCGCGATCTGACCGGCGGCTTCAAGGCCTTTCGCGCCGAGGTGCTGCGCGCCGTGCCGCTCGGGGCGGTGCGCGCGCGGGGCTACGCGTTCCAGGTGGAGCTGACCTGGCGTGCGGCGGCGGCGGGGGCGCGGGTGGTGGAGGTGCCCATCGTGTTCCGCGAGCGGCGGGAGGGCCAGAGCAAGCTCAGCGGGGCCATCGTGGGCGACGCGGTGGTGGGGCTCTGGGCCTTGCGCTGGGCCGGGGCGGCGGGAGGGAAGGGGGCGTTGCGGGGGAAACCGTCGGTTTCCCCTGCCCCCTGATGAAGACGCCGCGCGGGTGGCGGGCGGGTGCGCGTCAGGGCTTGGGGATGCGGATGCGCTCGGCGATCATGCCGGAGCCGCTCAGGAAGTAGAGCAGGACCAGCGGATGGAGCATGTAGGGGCCGATGCGGTGGCCGCCGAACCAGAGCGCGTCGGCCACGGCGCCTTGCTGCCAAGCGACGAAGAGCACGAGCACGACGGCGAGGCTGGTGGGGATGGGCGTGCCCTCGAAGTAGCGGACCTTGCCGGTCTCCGGGTCTTGGAGAGAGGAGGAGGTGACGTTGAACCGGGCGAGGCGGCCGATGCCGCAGCAGACGAAGTAGATGAGGACGAGGGCGTCCCAGAAGCCGCGCAGGCCGAGCGCGAAGCCAAGAACTGCCGGCGCGACCCCGAAGCTCACGATGTCGGCGAGGGAGTCGAGGTCGGCGCCGAAGGGGGAGCTGCGGCGGCGCCAGCGGGCGACCATGCCGTCGGCGGCGTCGGCCACGAAGGCGACGGGCAGGAGCAAGAAGGCCCAGCGCATCGAGGACGGGTCGTGCCCGAGCTCGAGGTAGTTGAGCGAGAAGAAGATGGAGCCGGTGCCGGCCGCCGCGTTGGCGAGGGTGATGAAGTCCGCGAGCACGAAGCTGCGGATGAGGTTGAAGCGGCGGGGGAGCGGAGGTCGGTCGGGTCCGGGCAAGGGGTCCTCGGGGCGCCGTGCGATGATGCCACGGCCAGCGGCGGGAGGCCAGCCGGGCGGAGGCGGGATGCGGATCGCGGTCGTGGGTGCGGGGTCGTGGGGGACGGCGCTGGCGGTGCAGCTCTGCCGCGGCGGGGACGACGTGTGGATGTGGGATCACCGGGCCGACCGCGCGGCCGAGATGGACGCGGCGCGCGAGAACCGGCGCTACCTGCCGGGGGTGGCGCTGCCCTCGAACCTGCGCGTGACGGGCGACCTGGCGCGCGCGCTGGACGGGGCCGAGGTGGTGATGGAGGTGGTGCCGAGCGCGGCCGTGCGGGCGGTGATGGCGGAGGCCGGGCCGCACATCGCCGCCGGGGCCGTCGTGTGCTGCGCGACGAAGGGCATCGAGGAGCCGTCGCTGCTGACCATGGAGGAGGTGCTGCGGGAGGTGCTGCCGGAGCGGCTGCACGGCGGCATTGTGGCGCTCGCGGGGCCGTCCTTCGCCAAGGAGCTGGCCATGGGGCTGCCGACGGCCGTGGTGGTGGCCGCGCGGTCGGCCGAGGCGGGCGAGCGGGTCGCGCGCGCGCTGCATGGTGGCGCGCTCCGCGTGTACCACACCGATGACGTCATCGGCGCCGAGCTGGGCGGGGCGCTCAAGAACGTGGTGGCCATCGCGTGCGGCGTCGCGGACGGGGCGGGGCTCGGGTTCAACGCCCGGGCGGCCCTCATCACCCGCGGGCTCGCCGAGATCACCCGTCTCGCCGTCCACAAGGGCGGGCACCCGCTCACCCTCGCCGGGCTGGCGGGCATGGGGGACCTCGTCCTCACCGCGACGGGGGACCTCTCGCGCAACCGGCGGGTGGGCTTGGCGCTCGGCCGCGGGCGGACGCTCCCGGAGATCCTCGCGGAGCTGGGGCAAGTCGCGGAGGGGGTGGGCACGGCGCGCAGCGCGCATCACCTCGCCGTGCGGGAAGGCGTGGACATGCCCATCACCGCGGAGATCTACCGGATGCTCTACGAGGACAAGCCCGTGGACGCCGCCTTGCGGGACCTCATGGGGCGGGGGCGGCGGGCGGAGCGCGGCTGAACGCGCGTGACGGCGGCGCGCGTGGCGTTTAGGGAGGGGCCAGGGGGCGGGCATGGGCGACGGCGGACTCATCGGCGGGGCCACGCGGCACGCGCTGGACCGGTTCCGGGAGCACTTTCCGGACGCGACGCATGGCTCGCTGATGGCGGCGGCGCAGGTGTCCATCCCGGTGGACGGCGCGCTGGCGCACACCTTGCTGGGGCGTCCCGCGGCGGCGGCGGCGGCGCGGGCCGAGGGCCCCACCGAAGAGCATCGCCTCCACCCGGAGGGCACCGGCATCTTCGTGTTGGTGCCGCACAGCCACCTCGCGCGGCGGTGGATGGTGGTCACCTACCTGCGCCTGCACGGCGCTGAGCAACGCCGCCTCGCGCGCAAGTGGTTCCTGGATCCGCTGGAGCCCCTGCAGCGCGCTTTTGAGCTTGGATTCGCCGCGGCGCGGGACGGCGCGGCGGGACTGACTTCGGCGGCCGCGGTGGCGGCGGCGCGAGAGGCGCTGCTCGCCTTGGGTCCGCGCCTCGCGGCGGGTCCGGTGGAGCCGGAGCGCCCGGCCCCGGCCCCGGCGGCGCCGCGGGAGGTCCCGCCGGTCGAGGACTCCGGGGACTGGTCCGAGGCCGCGCGCAAGCAGCGTGAGGGCTTTTTGCGTGCCTATGCGCAGGTCGAGGCTGATTTTGGCCGATGGGCCTGGCTTGGCGAAGATGCGGCGACGGCGGCGCTCGCGGCGACGGGCGGCCCGCCGGTCGAGGCGCGCTGCGCCGTCCGCGTGGAGCCCGGCGGCCTGCTCATCGCCGTCATGGACATGATGGACGCCCAGGCGCCGCGGGTCCTCGGCTTGCGCACGCTGCCGCGGGCGGCGCGCGCGGCGGCGCTGGACGGCGCGCTTCCCGAGGG
>JBEIVK010000046.1:0-13093 GCA_040373935.1 Alphaproteobacteria bacterium | reverse complement strand
GTGCGGCGCGGCGTCCCGCCGCTTGCACCGGCCGTCCCGGCCGCCGGCTCCGGCCGCTGGCGCGGTGGCCCCGCCGCCGGCGCCCCGCGCGGTTCAGGCGTCCGGCTCATCTGCCTCGATCCACTGCTTTCCAAGCGTGACCTCGGGCGGCCCGCCCTCGTAGACCTGGAAGGCGAGCAGCGTCGGCCGGCGGGCGCGGCGCAGCACCACGCGCACGGCGTCCAAGGAGCGGCCATCGTCGGTGCGGAGGGTGACGGCGTCCACCCGGGCGCCGGCCGGTGCGCCGGCGTCCAGCGCGCGGCCCAGCGCGGCGTCCACCGCCTCCAAGAGCCCGTCGGTGGGGGTCTCCTCTGGGTCGGGCACGACGAGGGTCGTCTCGCCCGTCGCGCCGAGCACGAGGCCGAAGGGGCGCACGGCGCCGACGGTGGAGAGCACGTCCGCGGCGGTGCGCAGGCCCGTCTCGAGGAGGTGGCGGCAAAGCGGGCCGTCGGGGACCTGCGCGAGGATGTGGGCGGGGCCGGGGTGCATCGGGGCGGAGTGTAGCGCGCGGCGGCGGGCCACGGGGCGACGCGATACGCATCGACAGGAGGGTCCATGGGCAACAGCGACGCGGGCGTTCGGTCGGTTCTCGAAGATGGCGTGCTGGTGCTCACCCTGGACCGGCCCTCCAAAAAGAACGCGCTCACCCGCGCGATGTACCGCGCACTGACGGACGGCCTGTCCCGCGCCGCGGCAGACCCGGAGGTTCGGGTCGTGCACCTGCGCGGCGAAGGGGGCTCGTTCACCGCTGGCAACGACCTCCTGGACTTCATGGAGGACCCGCCCGGGCCCGAGGGCGGCCCCGTGGTCGACTTCCTGCGCGCGCTGGTCGCCTTCGACAAGCCGCTGCTCGCCGAGGTCGCCGGCGCCGCCATCGGCATCGGCACCACGATGCTGCTCCACTGCGACCTCGTGCTGGTGGCCGACGACGCGAAGCTCCGCATGCCGTTCAGCACGCTCGGGCTCTGCCCCGAGGCCGGCGCGAGCCTGTTGCTGCCGCAGCTGGTCGGGCGCTTGCGGGCCAACGCGCTGCTGATGCTCGCCGATACGCTGTCCGGCAAGGAGGCGGCGGCCATCGGGCTCGCCAACCGCGCCGTCCCCGCCGACGATCTCCCCGACGCCGCGCGCTCCCTCGCGCTGCGCCTCGCCGAGCTGCCCCTGCCGTCGCTGGTCGCCACCAAGGCGCTCATGCGCCGCGCCCACGCGCCGGCCCTCGAAGACGTCATGCGCGCCGAGTTCGCGGTCTTCTCCGAGCGGCTTCGCTCCCCCGAGGCGATGGAGGCGATGCAGGCCTTCTTCGAGAAGCGCCCGCCCGACTTCCGCCAGTTCTCGTAGCGCGCGCCGCGGCGCCCGGAGGCGGCATGGACGCCGATTGCATCATCATCGGGGCAGGGCTGGCCGGCCTGGCTGCGGCGGCCGCCTTGCAGGCCCGCGGGCTGCGGGTGCGGGTGCTGGAGGCGCGGGACCGCGTGGGTGGGCGCACCGCCGCGGGCGTCGTGGCCGGCGCGGCCGTGGGCTTCGGCGCGCAGTGGGTCGGGCCCACCCAAGACCACGCGCTGGCCGCGCTGCGCGCGCATGGGCTCTCCACTTTTCCCACCTTCCACGCCGGCGCGAAGGTGTTGGAGCTGGAGGGCCGCCGCCGCACCTACACCGGGGACATCCCGCGGCTCCCGCCGCTCGCCCTGCTCGAGCTGGAGCTCACCCTGCGGCGCATCGACGCCGCAGCGGCGGCGGTGCCCTGCGGCGGGCCGTGGTCGGCGCCGGACATCGCCGCCTGGGACACGCAGACCGTCGGCGCCTGGGCGCGCCGCCATGTGCGCAGCGCCAAGGTGCGCGGGCTCGTGGACGCCGCCGTGCGCGTCGTGTTCGGGGCCGAGCCCGACGAGCTCTCGGCGCTGCACTTCCTCGCCTACGTCAACGGCGGCGGCGGGTTGCTGCGGCTCATCGAGATCGAGGGGGCGGCCCAGCAAGATCGCGTGGTCGGCGGGGCGGCGGCCCTCGCGCCGCGCATGGCGGCGGCCCTCGGGCCGGTGGTGGACCTGTCCTGCCCGGTCGAGGCGTTGTCCCAAGGGCCGGAGGCGGTGGTGGTGGAGGCGCGGGATGGCCGGCGGTGGTCGGCCCCGCGGGCCATCGTCGCCGTTCCTCCGGCTTTTGCGGCCCGCATTCGCTATGAGCCCGGCCTGCCTGTGGACCGCGAGGCCTTGCACCAGCGCATGCCGATGGGCGGGACGGTCAAGTTCTTCGCCGCGTACGAGCGCCCCTTCTGGCGGGAGCGTGGGCTGTCCGGCGAGGCGGTCACGGACGGGCGCCCGTTCAGCGTGGTCTTCGACAACACCACCCCGGACGGCGTCCCGATGCTGCTGGGCTTCGTGGTGGGCGCGGCGGGCCGCACCTGGGGCCGCGCCCCGGCCGCCGCCCGCCGCGAGGCCGCCCTCGCCCACCTCGCCCGGCTGTTCGGCCCGGAGGCGCTCTCTCCCGTGGACACGGCCGAGAAGGACTGGTCGGCAGACCCGTGGACCCGCGGCTGTCCCATCGGCGTCGCGGCGCCCGGCGTCTTCGGGCCGCACGGCGACGCGCTGCGCGCGCCCTGGGGACGCGTGTCCTGGGCGGGCACCGAGACGGCGGACCGGTGGATGGGCTTCATGGACGGCGCCCTGCGCTCCGGCCAGCGGGCGGCCCTCGAAGTCCTCGCTCCTCCCCCGGTGATCCCATGAGCCCTCCGCTGGACCAGTCCGCCTGCACCCTCGCGTCTCGCGTGCGCGACGGGGACCTCTCGCCCGTGGACCTCGTGGACCTCCACATCCGCCGCATCGAGAGTGTGGATCCGCTGCTCAACGCGATGACGGCGCGGCGCTTCGAGCAGGCGCGGTCCGAGGCCCGGGCCGCCGCCGAGCGCCTCGCTGCGGCGCGCCGCGCCGGGGAGGCGCCCCCGCCCCTGCTTGGGGTGCCCTGCACAATCAAGGAGTTCATCGCGGTGGAGGGCCTTCCGCACACGGGGGCCATCCTTCGGCTGAAGGGTCGGGTCGCCACGGCCGACGCCGAGGCCACGCGCCGGGTGCGGGCGGCGGGGGCCATCGTGCTGGGCGCGACGAACGCGCCGGAGGGCGGCCTCTGGATGGAGACGGTCAACCTCATCTCCGGCCGCACAAAAAACCCCTGGGACCTCACACGGACCCCGGGCGGCTCCTCGGGCGGGGAGGGCGCCATCGTCGCCGCGGGGGGCGCGCCCTTCGGACTGGGCAGCGACGTTGGCGGCTCCATTCGCATTCCGGCGGCGTTCTGCGGGGTGCCGGGGCACAAGCCCACCGGCGGTCGCGTGCCGAACACCGGGCATTTTCCGCCCGCCGCCGCGCGGGGGGACGCGCTCCTGTGCATCGGGCCGCTGGCGCGCCGCGTGGAAGATCTCCGCCTGCTGACCGCCATCCTCTCGGTCCCGGTGGGGGCGCCGCTCCCGTCGTTGGACGGAGGCCCCGTGGACGACCTGCGCGGCCTGCGCGTGGTCTCCATGCCCACCGAGGGCGTGCTGGAGCCGCGCCCCGTGGTCGCGGAGGCGGTGCGGCGCGCGGCGGCGGCGCTGGAGTCTCGCGGCGCGCGGGTGGTGGAGGCGCGTCTGCCGGCGCTGAAGTCGGCGGTGGCGATCTGGTCCGCGGTGCTGTCAGAGGCGGCAGACACGCACTACGACGAGATCCTCGGCGGTGAGGACGGGCTCTCGGTGCTCGCAGAGCTGTGGCGCATGCCCTTCGGCCGCGCCCGGCACAGCTTCCCGGCGGTGGCGTTGACCGCCCTGGACAAAGCGACGCGCCCGTTCAGTCGGTTCACGCGGCGCTTCTTGGCGGCGGGCGCCGCGCTCCGGGAGGAGCTGGACGCCCTCCTGGGCGCGGACGGCGTGCTGCTCCATCCGCCGTACAGCCGCCCGGCCCCGCGGCACAACGACCCGTGGCGCACGCCGTTCGACTTCGGCTGCACCGCCATCTTCAACATGACGGAGAGCCCGGTGACGGTGGTGCCGATGGGCTTCGAGTCTCGCGGGCTGCCGTTGGCCGTTCAGGTGGTGGGCGCCCGGCGCCAGGACGCGCTCACCCTGCGCGCGGCGGCGGCCATCGAGGCCGACGTCGGCGGGTGGGTCCGCGCCGAGCCGCGGGTGCCCTGAGCGCGGTGAAGGAAGGGGGCGTTACGGGGGAAACCTTGGTTTCCCCTGTCCCCTGAGCCGGAGGCCGCGGCGCGCTCAGACCTTGTCGATGCGGATGGACGCGACGGCGTTGCGGAGGCGCCCGGCGCGCCCGTAGGTCCAGCCGGTGCCCTCGGCGAGGGTGGCGACCTGCGGGAAGTCCTGCTCGAAGTCCGGGTCTGTGCGGCGGGCGTCGGGCTTGTCGAAGAGCTCGATGTCCGGGATGCGGACGGCGTGCTTGCCCTCGGCGGTGACGTAGCCGTGCTTGCCGGTGATGACGACGGCCCGCCACGGGCGCTCCTGCCAGTCGTCGTCTCCGGGGGCGGCCGAGAAGATGACGCGGGTGCCAACGGGGCCGACCACGACGACGCTGTGGAGGGCGGCGCCGTCGATGTCCTGGCCTTGACGGCCGCCGAGGGGATGGATGTTGGCGAGGGCGCGGGCCCCGCCGAGGTTGACCCCGCTAAAAGCGGCGATGTCGGCCCGGACCATGGGGGCGAGGACCCAACGCATGCGCACCTCTCCCCCGCCCCGTAGCACGGCGCGGTGCGGCCCGGAGGCTCAGCGCGCGGCCATCATCTGCTCGACGCTGCCGCGGCCGGCGACGGCCTTCTTGAGGACCTCCTTCGCCATGTCGACCGTGGGCCGCTTGTCGTTGAAGAAGAGGACGGTGAACAGGTTGGCGGCCTGGGCGTACTTCAGGACGTCGCGCCAGGTCTGGATCTGCTCGAGGTGCCGCGCGATGGTGACGGGCCGCAGGTAGAACTCGCGGTAGAACTTGCGGTGCAAATCCACCATTTCGTCGGCTTCGAGGCCCCACGGCACGAAGGTGGGCTCCCAGAACGACTTCTCGTTGTTGGTGCGGCTGACGATGCGGCCCCACTTGTCGCCTTCGCGCTCCCACATCTCCATCTGCGGCGTCTCGGGCAGCAGGGTGTTGATCTGCACGGTGACGTCGTGCAAAGGCAGCGACTTGGCGAACTCGATGGTCTCGAGGATGGACTCGCGGGTGTCGGGCATGTGGCCGACCATGAAGAACGCCTTGGGGCGAAGGCCGACCTCGTGCGCGGCGGTGATGGCGGCGCGGATCTTCTCTTTGGTGATGCCCTTGGAGATGAAGTCCAGCACGCGATCGGAGCCGGACTCGATGCCGAAGCGGGTGCGCCAGCAGCCGGCCTCCTTCATGCGGGCGAGCAGCGGCTTGTCCACGACCTCGACGCGCGAGCTGCACGTCCAGGAGACCTCTTTGTGCAGGCCGCGCCGGATGATCTCGTCGCAGATGGCGTAGACGCGCTTTTTGTTGGCGCAGAAGAGCGAGTCGACGAAGGCGATGTCGCGGGCGCCGAAGTCGCGGACGAGGTGCTCCATCTCGTCCACGATGTAGGTGGCCGAGTGGGAGCGGTATCCGGAGCGGGACTTCTGGCAGAACGCGCAGGCGTGCGGGCAGCCGCGCGAGGTGATCATGGAGAACTTGGGGAAGGCGTGCTCGTCCACCGGAATCGGCTTGTAGAGGTTCGCCGGGAGCAAGTGGCGCGCAGGGAAGGGGAGGTCGTCCAGCTCGCGCAGCTTGGCGCGCTTGGGCGTGTAGGTGAAGCCGCCCTGCCCGTCGCGGAAGACGATGCCCGACACGTCCGCGAGGGCGCGCTGGCCGCCGTAGTGCTCGACGAGCTCGAGCATCGTGTACTCGCCCTCACCCAGCACGCCGACGTCGAACTGCTCGTTGGACATCGCCTCTTCGGGCACGAGGGTGACGTGGTACGAGCCGAGCACGATGGGCACGCCGGGCAGGGCCGCCTTGAGCTGCAGCCCGAGCTTCTTGGTGGTGTCGAAGGACACCGTGAAGCTGCCGATGCCGATGACGTCCGGCTGGAACTCCCGCACCCGCTCGACCGTCTTGGCGACGTTGAGCAGCTCGGCCGCGGCGTCGATGCACGCCACCGTGTGGCCCGCGCGCTCCAGCACGGCGGCGATGTAGAGCAGCCCGAGCGGCGCCGAGTTGTAGAAGAGGAAGCTCGTGACCGGGCTCGCGTGGCCCTCTTCGAGGACGCTGTCGATGGGCGGGTTGACAAGGATCACGCGCATGGCGGCTCCGGGTGCTCCCGGCAAGGATAGCCCGCGGCGAGAGCGGGGCCAGCGCGCGGTCGCAGCGGCCGGTCGAGGGTGATACGTCGGGCTCGCCGCCGCGGGGCTCTCCGGCGGCCAATCCACCCCACGGCCCTGGCGAAACGGCTCCTCCGTGCACCTTTTCTTTCGCAGCCTCGTTGCCGGCCTGCTGTGGTCGCTGGTCACCTTTGTCATCGACAGCGTCGAGAGCGCTGGGCTGCTCACCCGCAGCAGCAAGCACATCCGCACCGACGCGGCGACGCTGGCGGCGCTCACGGACGGCGTCATCGACTACATGCGGGGCATCGTGCTCGCGCACGTCCTGCTGGGGCTCATCGGGGGCGTGGGGGTCTACGCGGCGCAGGCCCTGTGGTTCCCGGTGCAGCCGTCGCGCCGCCGCTGGTGGGCGACGGTGGTGGTGGGCGCGTCCTTCGCGACGCTGGGCCTCTACCTGCAGCAGATGATCCACTTCCCCAACCTGCACGATTGGGCGGGCACGCCCATCGCCTGGGTGGACTTCTGGGAGAGCCCGCGCCGCTTCGAGGGCGCGCTCGCCGCGCTCGGGGCCTTCACGCTGGCGGTTGCGGCGTGGCGCTGGCGCCAAGCGGGCCAGGGCCTCGGTGGCTACGCGCTGCGGGTCGGCGGTCTCGTCGCGTGGGTCGGCGCCACCGCCGCGCTGTTGCATCACCCGGCGCCGCGGCCCATCGCCGCGCCGCTGCCGCCCGGGCCCAACGTCGTGCTCATCGGCGTGGACAGCCTGCGGCCAGACCACCTCGGCCACTTCGGCTACGACCGCGACACTGCGCCCGCCATCGACGCGCTGCTCCAGGAGTCGGTCATCTTTTCCAGCGCCTGGACGGTGCTCCCGCGCACCTACCCGGCCTGGATGTCCACCCTCTCCGGGCAGTGGCCGCGCACCCACGGCGTGCGGGACAACCTCCCCGAGCCGGAGCACCTCGTACCGCCCGTGGCGCTGCTGCCGCAGGTCCTCCGCGACAAGGGCTACGCCACGGCCTTTGTCACGGACGACAGCCGCTTCTCGTACATGGTGCCGGGCACCGGCTTCGACACCATCGTCCAGCCTGAGCTCGGCGTCCAGAACTTCGCCGTGAGCGTGAACGAGCCGCGCTACAAGCTCTTCCACGCCTTGATGCACAACCCCATCGGGTTCCGCATCCTGCCGTCCGCCGCGTACAACCAGGCATTCGGGAAGTCCTACCGGCCGGACTTGTTCATCGACAAGGCGCTGGACACGCTGGCTGAGGTGTCGGCGCAAGGGAAGCCGGTGTTCTACGCCGTTCACTCCTGCGTGTTGCACGCGCCGGGGGACCGCGCCTGGCCTTGGCACCAGATGTTCGGGCAGAACGGCTATCGCCTCGAGCGCAACCGCTTCCGGTACTCGCGCTCGGGCAGCGAGGTGCTCGACGAAGACGAAGAGACGGGCGAGCAGGTCAACATCGTGGCCGCGCAGGACGTGCGCATCTACGACAGCGGCATCGACATGGCTGACCGCCTGGTCGCCCGCACGGTCGACGAGCTGAAGCGCTCGGGGATGTGGGACAACACCATCGTCATTTTGTTCAGCGACCACGGCGAGGAGCACTGGGCGCCGGACCTCCCGTACAAGTTTGGGGGGCCCAACCACGGCTTCCACATGTATGGAACCGGGCAGTCGCGGGTCGTGTGGGCCATTCGCTTCCCCGAGGGGATGGGGCCGGCGGCCACGAAGGTGGTGGACGCGCCGGTGCGCCTCATCGACATGGGGCCCACCATCCTCGACCTCCTCGGGTTTTCCTACCCGGCGCCCACCGACGGCGCGAGCGTCATGCCGCTGGTGCACGGCCAAGCCGAGCCAGAGCCTCGCCTCGTGTACATCGAGACGGGCGTGTCCGAGCCGCGCTACTGGACCCGCGGGCACCGGAAGTACCCCTTCAAGACCATCTCCCAGCGCTATCGCCTGGACCCGGACACCGGCCTCGTCCACCTCCGCCCCGAGTTCCGGCCGCAGCTCATCGCCGCCAAGGACCGCGCGGTGCAGGTCGGCCCGTGGAAGCTCGTGTGGCACGCGATGGAAGAAGGCGTGAAGGTCGAGCTCTTCGACCTGCGCACGGACCCGCTGAACCAGCACGACCTGTCGCTGTCGATGGCGCCCCGGGTGGCGGCGCTCGCGGCCCGCTTGGCGCCGTTCTTGCGGGCCGATGGCGAGGACCCGCCCGCGCTGGCCGAGTGGGAAGCGGCGGCGGCGGCCGCAGGTCCGGGCGTGCTGGCCCCCTGATCGCGGGCCCGCGGGCGATCGCGGGGGCGCGCACCGAGAGAGAGGCGGCTTGGCCCGGGTGGATTGACGCCCTCCGCGGCGGGCTCCGGGGCCCGCCGGATGTGCGCGGCCGCGGGAGCGTGGTACCGTCCAGGCCTCAGTGTGGAGCGACGATGCCGCGGGTGTCGAGCCAGTCTTTCGGATCCTCGTGGTCGATGTTCATGATGGCCCTGCTGGGCCTCGTTCTGGGAGGGCGGGCCGCGTGGGCCGCTTGGCCGGACGGGTACGAGGGGCGGGTGCGCAACCTCGACGCCTTGCGCTACGACATGGCCTACCCGGGCGTCGGCTTCGACGCGGGGCGTATCCAGTCCTTGTACGAGGATGCCTGTCGCCTGAAGTCCTCGTCGGCGTGCGACTGGAAGCAGTGGCAGGGCGCCGAGGGCGGCGATCTCCAGAAGGCCGCGGCATTCTTCGAGTCGCGCTGCCCGGGCGAGCCGCAGTCCTGCGTGGTGATGGGCTGGGCGCTCTCCCGCGACACCTACGGCAACCTGGATCCCAAGTCCGCCACGCTCAAGAAGGCCTACGGCTACTTTGAGACGGCCTGCAAAAAGAAAGGCTATGCGGCGGGCTGTTCGGCGATGGCCGAGATGCACCTGTACGGCATCGGGGTCGCGGCGGACTACGCGCTGGCCCGCAAGCTCGCCGATGAGGGCTGCAAGGCGCAGGACCCGTACGGCTGCTACCTCGTGGGCGTCATCATCGAGAAGGGCCGCGGCACCAAGGCCGACCCGGCGAAGGCCGCGCAGCAGTACGCCGCGGCCTGCAAGAAGGACGTCCCCAACGCGTGCGTCGACTGGGCGCGCCTCCTGGAGAACGGCCAGGCCGGCAAGCCGGACCCGAAAAAGGCCGCGGAGCTCTACGGCGAGTACTGCAACCGCAAGGTGGCGAGCGGCTGCGCGGCGATGGCCCGCCTCTACATGGACGGCAAGGGCGTCCCGCGCAACCCGACCCTCGCCGAGAACCTCTACAAGACCGCCTGCGATCAGGGCGACATCCTCGGCTGCTTCGGCCTCGCCACGCTCTTCGAGGCGGGCAAGGGCGGCGACGCCGAGGACGCCGCGGGCATCTACGAGAAGGCCTGCAACATCGGCCACGCCGACGCCTGCGTGCGGCTTGGCAAGCTCTACCTCAAGGGCAACGGCGTCCCCAAGGACGAAAAGATGGGCGTCGGCTTCGTGCAGCGCTCCTGCGACGAGGGCTCGGGCGAGGGCTGCGACGTGCTCGGGCAGCTCTACGAGTCGGCCAACGGCGTGCCCCAGGACGCCGCGAAGGCCGCGAGCTTCTACACGAAGTCCTGTGACGGCAACGAGGGCCGCGGCTGCTTCCACCTCGCGCAGCTCTACAAGGTGGGCAAGGGCGTCACCACCTCCGCCACCAAGGCGGCGCAGCTCTTCCAGCGGGCCTGCGAGGTCGGGCACGGCAAGAGCTGCGGCCTGCTCGGCCGCAACTACCAGACGGGCGACGGCGTCGAGAAGTCCGTGCCCAAGGCCGTCGAGTACTACGAGCGCGGCTGCGCGGGCGGCGACGGCGAGAGCTGCGCGAAGGCGGGCGACCTCCTCCGCGTGGGCGACGGCGTGGCCAAGGACGGCGAGAAGGCGGCGTATCTGCTCCAGTCGGCGTGCTCTTTCGAGCAAGGCCAAGCCTGCCTCGTGCTCGCGGCGATGCTGGAGAAGGGCGACGGCGTGCCCCAGGACTTCAAGGCGGCCGTTCGCGCGTACAAGGACGCCTGCGACCTCAAGGTCGAGCAGGCCTGCGCGCTGGGCGGCAAGGTCGTGTTCGCGGCCGGCTTCCAGACCGTGTGGGAGCGGCGCTTCGAGAGCCAGATCTGCCAAGCCTTCGCGGTGGATCCGGGGGACGACGGCACGCGCCTCGTGGCCGATGTCCGCGGGGACCAGTTCATGCTCATGGATGGCCCGCTGAAGGGCCAGACGGTGCAGCCGCAGCACCTCGGCACGGACGTGCAGGAGGGCAAGGTCTACGTCGGCACCACCCAGTGGCAGCTCCCCGGCAAGAAGGCCCCGCTCAAGGTGAGCCAGTTCGAGCGTTGGAACCCCGAGGAGGACCCGATCGACGCCTTCCCCGGCGATGAGTCCTACTCGCCGGAGCGGGTCGGCACGACGACGCTGATCTTCTCCCGCGGCGAAGAAAACGTCCGCCGGAGCGCCGAGAACCCGAAGTGCAAGTTTGGCAACAAGGGCTTCGAGGTCGTCGCGTACGAGAACTGCTCCGAGGTTCAGGCCCTGCTCGCCGCGCAACTGCTCACCGCCTGCAAGGGGGAGTGACGATGGGCCTCCTCGCGCTGGTCCTGCCCGTCGCCTTCGCGGGCGAGGGCATGTGGTTGCCGGAGCAGCTCCCGGCGTTGGCGGGCGGTCTCCAGGCGGAGGGATTGCAGATCCCGGCTGCGCAGCTGGCCAATCCGGAGGCGGCCCCGCTTGGAGCCATCGTGGGGCTCGGCTACTGCTCGGCGGCCTTCGTGTCGCCGGACGGCCTGATCGCGACCAACCACCACTGCGTGAGCGGCTTTCTCCAATACCTCAGTGACGCCCAACACAACCGGGCCCGCGACGGGTACGCCGCGGCCACCCGCGCCGACGAGCTGTGGGTGGGCCCCGGCGCCGAGCTCACCGTCATCGACGGCATCACCGACGTCACAGCCGAGGTCCTGCGCGGCGTGAAGCCCCGCAGCTCCGACGCCGATCGGGAGCGCATCGTCGCCCGCAACCAGAAGGCCCTCGTCGCGGCGTGCGAGGCTGCCCCCAACCGGCGCTGCCGTGTCGCCAGCTACTTCGGCGGCCGCCAGTACCGCCTGCTGTCCGCCCAGCGCTTCACCGACATCCGCATGGTCTACGCGCCGCCCGAGTCGGTCGGCAGCTACGGCGGCGAGGTGGACAACTGGATGTGGCCGCGCCATGCCGGCGACTTTGCCCTGCTGCGCGCCTACGTGGGGCCGGGCGGTGCCACGGGCGAGCATGCGCCTGGCAACGTCCCTTTTCGCCCCAAGCACCACCTCACGGTCAACCCGGCCGGCGTGCAGCCGGGCGACTTCGTGGCGGTCGCCGGCTATCCGGGGCGCACCAGCCGTTACGCGCGCCCCTCCGCGCTCGTGTATGCGCGTGACGTCGGCTACCCGATGGCCATCGGCCTCGCCGACGACATGCTCGCCATCCTGCACGCCGAGAGCGCCGCCTCCGAGGAGGCCGCGGGCCGCCTCGCTGCGCCGATCGACGGCATCGCGAACGGCCGCAAGAACAACCAGGGCATGCTGGACGGCTTCCGCGCGGCTCCGGTCATCGCCCAAAAGGACGCCCAGCACGCCGCGCTGCTCGCCTGGGTGAAGGCAGACGCCGCGCGCAGCCAGCGCTACCTCGCCGCGCTGGAGGAGCTGGACCGCCTGGACGCCGAGGGCCGGGCGGGCGCCCTGCCGGAGTCCTATGTCGGCCGGCTCATCGGCGCGGGGGATCTGCTCTGGGTCAGCCACCTCGCGGTGCGCCTCGCCGGCGAACGCCCGAAGCCAGACCTCGAGCGCGACGCCGGCTTCCAAGACCGCGATCTCCCGCGCCTCCAGCGGCGGGTCGAGCGTCTCGAAAAAGAGATTTGGCTGCCCGCAGACCGCCGTCTCGTCGCCCTCGTGTTCGAGCGCATCCTCGCCCTGCCGGCTGATCAGCAGCCGGGCCCCATCGTCGCCTTCATCGCCAAGAATGGCGGCCTGGAGTCGGCGCTCGCCGCGCTGTACGCGCCCGGTGCCATCCTCGACGCTCCGGCCCGTCTGGCGCTGCTCGGGCGCAGCTCAGCGGAGCTCGCGGCGGACCCGAACCCGTGGGTGCAGCTTGGCGTCGCCGCGGAGGCCTGGCTCGCGCCGCGCCGCTTGCGCGACAAGGCGCGGGCCGGCGCCTATCTTCGCCTGGAGCCCCTGTACTTCGAGGCGCTGGAGGCCTTCGCCGGCCGCCCGCTCTATCCGGACGCCAACGGCACCCTGCGCGTCACCTTCGGCAAGGTCGAGGGCTACGCCCCGCGCGATGGCGTGGTGCATCTGCCGCAGACGACCGTGCGGGGCATGGCCGCCAAGGCCGGCGCGGCCCCCTTCGACGCCCCCGCCGCCCTGCTCGCCGCGGCGCCCGCTGCCCCCATCCCACCGGTTCGCAGACCCGCGTCTGAAAGACGTCCCGGTCGACTTCCTCACCACGCTGGACACCACGGGCGGCAACTCCGGCAGCGCCACCCTCGACGCCCAGGGCCGCTTCGTCGGCCTGCTGTTCGACGGCAACTACGAGTCGATGACGAGCGACTGGTTGGTGGATCCCGCCCTCACCCGCAGCATCCACATGGATGTCCGCTACATGCTGTGGGTGCTCGACACCATGGGCATGGCCCGCGTGGTGGCCGAGCTGCTCGTCCCGGCTCCGGCGCGCTGAGGCGCGTTCTTCCGGGGGCAAGGGGGGGGGGGCCCCCCCCCCCCACCCCCCCCCCCC